>CAZION010000074.1:0-29941 GCA_964540865.1 uncultured Victivallis sp. | reverse complement strand
AAATTTCGAATAACTGAATCCTCCCGCAACTCGCTGTCGTCGAAAACCTTTTTGAGATGATAGTTGATTGTGTGGGGCTCAACATCGTAAAGCAACCCCATCATCTTCTGGGTGAGCCAGACATTTTCATTGTCGTAAACGGCTTGGACATTTCCCTTGCCGCTGGCGGCAACAAAGGTCAGGTATTCAGCCGCCGATGAGCGGATGAGTGCTACCTCGTGGGAGGATTTGCTCTGCTTTTTCTTATTGTTCATATGCACTGAGTCCTGAGATTTCGCGTCCTTGGGAGCGTTTGTTGAGCAGTGGAACGAGGTCTTCCATGAGGGCGAGTTCGGCTTGGGTGCGGGCTTTCCAGCCGAGCCCGAGCGGAGCCATGAGGTCGCTCAGATGCTCGCCATCGAAAATCATGCGGTCGAGGATGCTGTCCACAAATTTTTGTAGCACTTCGATATCCAGACCGTGCTTTCCGGCCACGGCAGCAAGTTCTTGTGCGTTTTTCTCCGCCTTGAACTGTAGGTAACCGTCGCGGATGGCCGTTTCTTTGAGTCCTTCGCCCTCCTTCAGGGTGGCGATGTAGGCGGCGATGTCGTCGCGTTCGTTCATGAACTTGGCATCGGACTGGATTATGCCGATGAGCTGTTCGCGGGTCATCTTCTGTTTGCCCGGCGGCTGTTGCGAGTAGCGGGCAATCAGCGCCATGATGTAATCGTAATCAATGTCGGCCGAAGCGAAGAGGACGAATTCAAAATCGATCTGATCGACCGCTTTGCCGCCGTACTCGGTGTCAGGGGTCTCAGAGACTCTGTTTTCAGAGCCGGGAGTTTCGCGGAGAGTTTTGAGGCGCTGGGCGGTTTCGATGTAAACGCCCCGGAAGGCGCGGAGGTCATCCTTGGGTAGGGTCTGAATGATCTCCTGTTTCTGCTCCGGGGTAAGGTCGGTATACTGGTCGAGCTGGGTCTGGAGGCGCTGGATTTCCTTGAAATGATTGATGAAGGCGGCGCGGGAGGCATCACCGCGGAGGTTGGGCACGGCCTCCGGTTTGGCTTCGAGGCCCTGGGACCGCATGAAGTCGTCGAGTTTCCGCTTGGCGGCTTTGAGGCGGTCGATGACGACGGGTGCCTTGTCCACGAGCCAGATTTCGCGGGCTTGGGTGCCGGTCTTTTCACCGGAAAAAAGGGCGATGGCGGCATCCACGGCGTCCTGCTGCTGGCGGAAGTCGAGGATGTTGCCGTAGGGTTTGGTGCCGTTGAGCACGCGGTTGGTGCGGGAGAAGGCCTGAATCAATCCGTGGTGCTTGAGGGACTTGTCCACATAGAGCGTGTTCAGGTATTTGGAATCGAAGCCGGTGAGGAGCATGTCCACCACGATGGTAATGTCTATTTTCTCGGCATGGGGCAGATCCTGATTCGGGAACTGCTGATCCTTGATGCGCTTTTGCACATCCTGATAGTAGAGGTCGAACTCGCCGATGCTGTGATTGGTGCGGAAGCGGGTGTTGTAGTCGAATAGGATGGCCTTGAGGGCTTCTTTTTTACGCTCAATTTCTTTCTTCTTTTTTTCTGCATCTTCACCAGCCTGGATGGTGTATTCGAGTGATTCCTGAGGCAGATCGTCCTGGAGCTGTTTGACGTCTATTGCATTTTTGTCCTTTGTGCCTTCCGGGACTGGAGGCGAGAAGACGCAGGCAATGTTTAGCGGCTTGTAATCTAAATCAGCCTTCGCCTTGTCTTTTTGCATCTCGGTGAAAAGCTCGAAATATTCGATGGCGTCGTTGATGGAGGCGGTGGCGAGCAGGGCATTGAACCTGCGCTGGCCGGTGGCAGCGTCGTGCTTGGACAGAACGGCCTCAATCACGGCTTTCTTGGCCAGCGCCTCGCCGGGCTTGGGCAGCTTTTTGCCTTCCGGTTTAAAGTAATCGACATGGAAGCGCAGAACGTTGCTGTCTTCGATGGCGTGGGTGATGGTATAGGCGTGCAGTTCCTTCTGGAAGAGGTCTTCCGTGGTCTGATACGAGGCCTGCTGGTCTTCGATTTGCTGGTAGCTGGCGTTTTGCTCAAAGATCGGCGTGCCGGTGAAACCGAAGAGTTGGGCCTTCGGGAAGAATTCTTTGATGGCCTTATGGTTGTCGCCGAACTGGGAGCGGTGGCATTCGTCGAAGATGAAGATGATGCGCTTGTCGCGTAGCGGCTCCAACTGCTCTTTGTAGGTCGGCTGATCGTTTCTTTTCTTCTGCTTGTTCCACTTGCTGTTTTCGTCCAGGGCCAGCCCCAGCTTTTGGATGGTGGTGACGATCACCTTGTCGGCATAGTCATCAGAGAGGATGCGTCGCACCAAAGCGCCGGTGTTGGTGTTTTCCTCGACACAGCCTTCCTGGAATCTGTTGAACTCCTCGCGCGTCTACCGGTCAAGGTCCTTGCGGTCCACTACGAACAGGCATTTTTCGATATCGGGGTTGTCCTTGAGGAGGGTGGAGGCCTTGAAGGAGGTGAGGGTTTTGCCGCTGCCGGTGGTGTGCCAGATATAGCCGTTGCCGCTATTCTCGTGGATGCATTGCACGATGGCCTTGACGGCATAAATCTGATACGGCCGCATCATCATCAGCTTCTGCTCGCTGGCAATCAGCACCATGTAGCGGCTGATCATCTGGCCCAAGGTGCATTTCGGGAGGAACGCCTCGGCGAAGCTCTCCAGATGGGTGATCTTCTTGTTATCTTCTGCGGCAAACTGATAGATGGGCAGGAAGCGTTCTTCGGCGTTGAAGCAAAAGTGGCGGCTGTTGTTGTTGGCAAAATACCAGGTATCGCTGCGGTTGCTGACTATGAAGAGCTGAATAAAGCACAACAGTGTCTTGGTATAGCCGTTGCCGGGGTCATTCTTGTATTCGACAATCTGCTCCATGGCCCGGCGCGGGCTGATGCCAAGGGTCTTCAACTCGATCTGCGCGGCTGGTACGCCGTTGATGAGCAGAATCACGTCATATCGATGATGGCTGTTGTCGGTATTGATGCGGAGCTGGTTGACGACCTCAAAGGTGTTTTTGCACCAGTCCTTGATGTTGACCAACGTATAGTTCAGCGGCGTGCCGTCGTCACGTGTAAAGTCATTGATGGTGCGGAGGGTTTTCGCGGCGGTAAAAACGTCCGGGGTGATGATTTCCTCCAGCAACCTGTCGAATTCGTTCTCGGACAGGTTGACACGGTTTAGAGCCTGGAATTTCTCCCGAAAATTTTTCACCAAAGCATTGCGATCCCGAATATCCGGGCGGTAGTCGTACTTGAGGCCTTTAAGCTTCTCGATAAGTTGTTGTTCGATCTGGTTTTCGACAGTCGTCATTGCTCACTGCATCTTAATGATGATAGGAATTTTGATTTCATTATGGCACAAAGATAGGCTTGAAGAGGTGGGAAATCAAGGCGGATAGGAATTTTGATTTTCATACTGGCCGGGAGATCCCCGAAGATGGAAAATAAATCAAGGAAATCAGGACAAAAGGCAGATATTTTCCAACTAAATCCGCATATCAACAGTCTCCCTTTCAACAATCCTGAATGCTGGGAGTTTTCCGATTTTCATGTTTTGATTCTGTATTGCAGATGAAATCTTTTCAGCAATCTCCCTGCAAGGGTATTCCATTGTGCTTATTCCTGGGCATAGCAGATTGAAAGACGGGCTGTTGTCAACGCCGAGAATCGAAACATCGCCGGGAACATTGAACCCTTCTTTCTGAAGCAGTTTCATTGCATTCAACGCAAGCCAGTCATTATGGCAGAATATCGCAGTTGGCGGATTCCTGCCATGGCACATCTCTATCAGCTTACTTTCATCAAGCGGTGCCATAACCACAGGTTTCAGCTTATTCTTCATCATACAAGACCTGTAACCGGCAACCCTGTCCCTGATTGCACTCGATTTCCTGCTGTAGGACAGGAAAACTATGCGTGAATGTTTTTTTCTTATAAGATATTCAGTGCCTTTGAACCCGTTGCTCTTTTCGTCAGGATAAATATTGATGACTTTTTTGCCGGAGCATGGATTGGCAAGGCTGAAAACCGGCATGCTTCCAGAGATCCCCTCGGGTATTTCAAGATCCTCGTCCGGAGGAACGATTATTGCGAACTTCGCACGCCGTGATGCGAAATCGCTTAGGGCTTCTATTGTCTCCGCGTCATTCGCAGCGGTAGTCAACAAGAGCCTGATTCCTTTCTTGTTGAGTTCATTTCTTATGATCTCGAATAGATCGGAAAAGAAGAGGCTGGTGAGAGATGGGATTACCGCCCCAGCCCAAAGGCTATTGCCGGTCATTATCTCCCTGGCCGCCGGATTCGCAAGATAACCGAATTTATCTGCGGCTTCAAGAATGCGCCTGCGCGTTTCCGCATTTATCCCGCCGCGGTTGTGCAACGCCCGATCAACAGTACCCTGAGAAACACCACATTTTTTTGCAAGCTGCAATGAAGATATCATATGATTGAAACCCTATCTAATATACGCATATTTCCTGTATAAATATATTCATCTTATCCCCTGCCAGTTTACCTGGCAGGAAAGGAAGATTGGGAGGCTAAGAGGCATTCCTTTAGCCTTCTCCAATCTTTGCCTCCTGCGGGACAAGCCCGCGGGGGAGCCAATAAATACAATTTCCTATACCATTTAAATTACAGTCAGTGCCTTTTCTTTTGTGAGCGTAAGTTTTTTATTAAAGGATAGCGTCCCCCCTGCCCTTGCAAGACCGGAAATTTTCATTACTCCGTGAAATACGTTTAATTTCCTATTTTTAGTAAAAAAATCAGGCAACCGGATTTTTCTGATCGTCAGCTTTCCATACAGCACATCCAGAACAACTTTCCTGCCTGTGATTTCAACGGTGCCCCATCCGCTTCCGACAGACCAGAAAAACTTCGCGGGAAATTTGATTCCATCCGGAGGATTGAACCCTATTTCACCTTCCGCGAGATTGCAGCTGAATCCGCTAAACGCGGATAGGAGGGAATATGAAGCCATTGACCTGGCATAGTTGCTTCCGCATTCTATTTCATTCCATGGATTTCGCTTTTCACCGTCATACCGGTCCCTGACAGCCTTGACAAGCTCACATCCATTTTCTATCATCCCTTCCATGATCATGTGGGCAGCAACTTGGTACTCGAAACCATGCATGGTTTCTTCAGCGTAAGGAATAGGAATGACCGGTTTATATTTTCCTTCTGGCCAGGAAAACATGAGCGTTCCAGCCTCGTCATTAAGACAGTAAAGCCTGCAGAAGTTCGTAAATCCCCTGAATGATTTCTTGAAATTATATTTATAGATCGATGATAACGCCTTCCTTGTTTTCTTCCTGTCATGAATTTCACCAAGTCCGCATATGTTGGCGTGCCATTGGGCCAAAACCTGATCGATACCGCAACCGTCACCAACCTGGTACTTGATTTCCCGGTGCTCCTCGTTCCAGTAAACGGATGCGGCATCACCGAATTTTTTCAGAAGACTCTGATCATTGATGTCAATAGACTGGTTGTAATATTCTCCGTTGAAAAGATTAGCGTCAACCCAGCGTTTCCCCTTGTTGAAAATAATCATATATTCTTCGGCCTCGCCGGGTTCGCCGCAGATCCATGCCATTTCAGCTCCGGCCTTGAGCGCGGCAAGATAAAATCCTGTAAGCCAGGAGTTGGCACCGAATAGCTCCATATCTAGTGTATGGTGCTGCCGGCCTGTTATAACACCTGTTTTTCCCGGATCCCAAAGATCCTTGTTCGATTCAGACCATGCGAATTCCAGGGATTTCTTCACTGAGGGCCAAAGTCTTTTCAGCCAAGCGGTATCGCCTGAAATCTTCCATTCCCTGTAGACTTTTATTATGTTCCCAAATTGACCGTCTATGCAGGGACGGAAGCTTGATCGCTCCCTTCCTGCTGGAAGCTGCAGACGAAACGACATTCCTCCGTCATCCCGCAAATTATATTTGTAGTCCAGATCCCGCAGGGAACGTTCAAGTTTCGGGAACAGGAATGGAAGTGCGTAGGCATAATTCCATACATGCGTGCAGCTTCCCTCACAGCATCCCGAGCCCTGAGAACATCCCTCGAATCCGTAAAAAGAACCGTCCTCAAGCCTCAGGGTCGTAGGAGTCTTCAAGATGGATATGTTTGCGGATATCGCATCCAGTACAAAATCCGGAAGTGTTGAAGAAAAAAGAGCATCTTTGAAAAGATTAGTCTCCAGAGAAAGCCGATCCCAGTTTTTCAATCCGTAAAGAGCTGTCTCCGTTGAATCCCCAAAAAGAGTGGCGTAATAATTTCTCCAAGTATTTTCGTTTACAGGCACACAGTTATCAGCGCACTCGCACTTGGATTTCACAGGATTCCAGTAATTCTGACAAACCGGAAAATTCCATGAAATAATGAATCTTGCCTTGCCCGTCTTGCCGGGCTGAACACTGAAATGAGCGGCAAGCGTCCCGTGGTCACTATCCTGTGATTTGTTTTCATCCGTGTATTCTCTCGATTTGAAATGCCCCGGTGATATGAAGTCTCGCCAGAAGATCCCAAGGCCGTCAAACCAACCTCCGCGGAACCAGTATTCCTGGCAGCTCGTGACAGCTGCATCCGATGCGATCGTCAGGTCTCCAACTGCCAGCTCTTTTGCCGGCGCCGACGCCCTTGAACCAAACTTAAGCATTGAAAGTTTTCTACTTTTTGAGAAGCGGTTGATGTTTTTCTCTTTTGGAAGCGGGTTCTTCACCGTCAGGGCAACAGTGTAATCAAGTTTTGACGGAGTGTTGTTGCTGATTTCAATTTCGAAAAATGCCGCAGGAATGCTTGAATCCCTGTCATTGAGAGGGATGAACGGATTAAAGGCTATGATTCTGGCTGTTCCGGAAAAATCCGGATCTTCCATGGCCAGTTCGCATACCGGAAATTCCCCCCTGAATTCAACATCTTTGAAATGAGGAAGTCCTGCCATCGTCTCACGGGCCGGACCGAATCCAAAGCCATGAGAGTGAACACCAGCCGTCCCACCGCTGAACGGTGGATGCAGATCGCCCTGAAGCACACGGGCATCAACAAGTTTCCCGTTCTTTTCCGCCTTGATGGAAAAATGCGAAAACCCGTTCATGGAATTCTTATTTGGCCTGTTGAAAATCTCCCAGTCAATCAACCTCCCGTTACCAGACAGGCCGATGCATCCGGAGCCTATTCCACCGAGAGGAAAAGAGATCTCTTTTGTCTTTGCCCCTTTATAGATAAACCTGTTCGGGGATAATTGATTAATTTTCATATATGCGCAGCTCCTTTAATTTAATTATGCCTCAACTATCTTCTTTACCTCTATCTTGCCGTCAATCACATTCAGGAATGGCTTGCCCTTCCTGATGCCAGCAGTGCCAAAGCCGGTGGCAGTACAGATGAATGATTTGAAATCCCCCTTGAGCTTCGGATCGAAATAAAGGTTTTTTTCAACAGCATCATAACGAATTCCGGTGATTCCCTGGATGAGCCCGTAAGAAGCAAGAGCCCTGCCATACCAGTGACCGCATTCATATTCGTTGAACGGATTTCTGACTTTGCCGTCGTATCTGTCCCTGGCGGTCTTTACGATATTCAATCCTTCCTTTAAACAACCGAGGAATATCAGGTGTGACGCCACCTGATATTCGATGCCTGTCCAAACTTCGTCGCTGTACGGGAATGGAAGGGACAGTGAACTTCCTTTCGGCCAGGTACAGAGGAGAAGTCCACCTTCTTTGTTGAGAGCAAATGTTGGGCGCTGCGGATTGACATGTTTTGAAAGATTTTTCTTGAAATTGTGGATATACACTGACATAAGATGTTTCTTAAGCTTTTTACCATCGATAAATTCACCGGCTCCGCAGACCAAGGAGAGCCAGGCTCCAAGTACACCGTCGGACAAGCATCCGTTACCATACTGGTATTTCGGACCTTCCTTTTCGAGGAGTTTCTTCGCTTCCAACGAATACTTGCCGCCCATCATGGTTTTAGCCTCGGTAGGATTGGGCGCATGAAGACCTTTCCACTGGATCTTCTGTTCGAAATATTCTCCATTGAACAACTGCGATTCCATGAAACGCACACCTTTCCCGAGGAGTTTCTCGTATTCAGAACAGCTTTCGTTCAGCACTCTGCCAATCATTATCGCGGCATTTAACGCGCCGAGATAAAATGATGTGCACATTCCGTCCGCGCCCCAGAATTCGATGTCGTATGTGTTGTGATGAGGCTCAACAAGTGCGCCTTTGTGATCAGGATCCCAAGTCTCAATGCAATAATCCAAACTCTTCCTGACCTTAGGCCAGATTTTCTTAAGCCAGACGGTGTCTCCACTGATCTTCCAGTCGCGGTATACTTTCATGATGCCGCCAAGCTGCCCATCTGCGGCCGCATGGAAATCATTGTCGGTTTTCCTTATTGGCAACCATGCACGGAAATTCTGGTGGCCCCTGTCATCCTGGCACTCGTTGAATTCAGTATCTCGGAGGCTTCTTTCAAGCGATGGGAAGAGATGTGCGATTGCTTGTGCATAGTTCCAGACATGTGTGCATGAGCCGTGACAGCATCCGCTTTCATCGCAGCAACCCTCCCAGGCCCAGAACCTGCCGTCGTGCTGGCGCATGACGGTGGGCGATTTCAGGATGCTGAAATTCGCCGCCGCGGCTTCGACAATTTCATGGGGTAGATTGGTGTCGTAGAAGCACTCCGAAAACCTCTTTGATTTCTCACGAAGGAACTCATATTTGTCGCTCCAGTAATTGGCGACAGCTTCAATTCCTGCGAATTTCGCAGAGTACCACGGGAGGTAATTATCCTTTTTCAGATCTGTCTTTGGCGTCTTGCAGTCGCATCCTGTGGCGCATGCTTCCTTTTTCTGTTCACCTATGCGGATGTTGGAATAGGGTATGTACCAGGAGAGCATGAGTTTAATGATTTTCTTTTCGCCCGGCTTCAGGGTGAATGGGACGAAGAGACTTGCACCCGGACTCGGGTCTCCCTCCTTGCTTTCTGGCTTTTCAACGCAGCTACCGGACGAGATGTCCTTCCATGCCATTGTCAAGGAATCGAACCATCCTCCACGAAACCAGGAAGGATTCACCCTTGCCGAAGGAGCATTTACCTTGGCGCAGAAATACCCTTCACCCCATGGCTCCTTCTCGGATCCCTTCTCATACATGACAAATCCGTTCTGAGTCTTTTTGACACCGTTCTTTCCATCCTTCACGGAATGGAAAACTTTTGAATTGAAGGAATAAACAGCGTCTATTTTATTCCTGCTTCTGTTTTTAAATGAAAATTCTAGGGCTGCAACCGGAAGACTACTGTTGTCGGCATCTGGCGGGGTAAAAGGGCTCCAAGCGGTAATCTCTACTTTAAGCGGCATTTCCTTGTCTTCCAGGTTGAGAACAGCAAAAGGGAATTCAGAGGTGAATTCGGCATCGGAGAATCTTGGAAGTCCGTAATTTTTACCACCTCCACCGTTTGCCGTTCCCTTGGCTCCAAAAATTTTCCGGTTGGGCACAGGTCCTTCTAGGACAAGAGAGATGTTTTTCTTTCCGCCTTTCACAGTTATCGCTGAAAAAATATTGGGCTCATTGAAGACTTCAGGATGACTCTTGAGTGAGAAATTCGTAAGAGCACCAGTTCCTTCAAAGCATATCATCCCAGCTCCGATTCCCCCTAAAGGAAACGCGACCTGCGATAAGTTCCCTCCTGCATAGACCCTTCTGCCGACACTTCCTCTTTTCAAACTCATAAGCCCATCCTATGATTAATCGCCAATCCTCAAATTCCGAGACAACGCAAAAGTCCGAACAATCGAATAACCGTGTAGCTACACGGTTAAAATAATCCGATAGCTGGATCAGTCAAGTGGCTTGAACGTTTATTTCCATAAGACACATGTAGTAAAGGAGTTAATCAGGAATAGCAGAAGGGATGATTTTCAAGAAACTACTTACAATCGGTTCATTGTCCCCTCTCTGCCATACGGCGTAGATATCAACACTGGGAAGTTTGCCAATGATGCTTTTGAACACGACTCCAGGTGGAGAAAGACGCCTGCTTGATTCCGGAACCAGCGCGATTCCAAGACCGGACTCCACAAGGGCAAGAGTTGTCTGCTTTGTAACGGCCTCCTGTACGATATCAGGCGTAAATCCGTGCTTTTGAAAGCATTGGTTCAAGCATTCAAACAGCGCCGGCTGAATCGCTTTCGGAAACATAATGAATTTTTCATTTTTCAACAATGAAAGATCAATGCCGTCTCTTTTGCAAAACCTATGCCCGTTGGGCAGTGCCAGCAAATAGTCTTCCCTCAACAGCAACTTGCTTTCCAACGCTCCCAGATCGCAGTTGAACGGACGCATTATTCCGAGATGGATGCGACGATCAGTCAATGCCTTGAGCTGTTCACCAGTCTCCAGTTCCATAAGGGAGAGTTTGACTTCAGGGTATTTCTTAATGAATTCCCTGACAGCGCCGGACAGGAATGTGTTTATTGCCGGCTCATTGAATCCCAGCCTCAGAGAGCCTTTTGAACCGGCAGCGTACTGATGCATGGTCTTAACTGAATTATCAGCTCTACAGACAATGGCCCTAGCCTCCTCCAGAAACAGGTTGCCGACTGAAGTCAGCTCAACCTTGCGGCTGGTTCGATTGAAAAGGGAGGTGCCAAGTTCTTCTTCGAGTCTCCTGATGCTCTGGCTCAAAGGCGGCTGGGAGATATGCATCCGCTTTGCTGCACGTCCGAAATGAAGATCTTCGGCAACTGCAATGAAATACCTGAGATGAGTGAGTTCCATTACCGCTCCTCCACGTGTCAGTTTTCTTGAATGTTCTTGGAATATTTTTCTGTTCCAGAAAAATTACTCCCTTAATAGTTTGTAAATAAACACGATCTATTCATCCGTCCCTCTGCCCCAATCAATACTTTTCAGTACCATATCGATATATTATTAGTATTGATCAATATAACTGATACTATTGATATATCAATATTTCGTTCTATAATCGAAAGAGTAAAGCTTGAAGCCCCCCTGCCAGCTTGTCTGGCAGAAGGCAAAGATTGGGAGGCCAACTTAGCCAAACAATCTCCCTTTCCTGCCAGGTAAACTGGCAGGGGAAGCTTCTTAACCACCGTTGGGTTCCACCACGGGAAGATAATAATAAAGGCGTAGTTTCTGCAATGATTACAGAAAAAAACATTGAATCCGCAATGTATGGGGCGATGCAGTTGGCGGCGACACGAATGCCGCAGGATGTAAGGGCCGCACTGGAAAAAGCCATATCCGAGGAAAGCGAGCCGCTGGCGGTCGCACACCTGAAAAGCTGTCTGAAAAATGCGGAACTCGCAGAATCCGGAAACGGATTGGTCTGCGGCGATACCGGTTTTCCGCTCTTCTTCGTCAAGATTGGTCCGGATGCGAAGCTAGATGGAGGAATCCCGTCCGTTTTCAAGGCGGCGCAACTGGCCACCGCCAAAGCTACCGCCGACAGTTTCCTGCGCCCCACCATGGTCGATCCGCTTACCAGGATAAATCCCGGCAACAATATCGGTCCGGGTATGCCTAAAGTGGAAATTTCATTTGATGGCAAAGACGGTCAACTCGAAATCATAGCCGCGCCCAAAGGTGGCGGTTCAGAAATATTCGGCACTTTTTTCCGGATGCTTTTTCCATCCGACGGCAAGACGGGGATAAAGAAGTTTGTCATCGAATGCATCAAGGATTCCTGTTACGCCGGCAAGATATGCCCTCCTGCAATTATCGGGGTCGGCATCGGCGGCACTGCGGACTTATGCATGAAGCTGGCAAAAGAGGCGGCATTGCTCCGCGTTGTCGGGGCGCATAATCCGGATCCTGAAACGGCAAAGCTGGAATCCGACCTGCTGGACGCATCCAGGAAACTGGGGATCGGCCCGATGGGTTCCCGTGGAATCAACTGCGTAATGGCGCTCAATATTGAAAAGGCTGTAACACATACCGCAGCACTGCCGGTGGCAGTGAACGCACAGTGCCTGGTAGGCAGACGCTGGAAAGCCGTTATAGCCGAAGACGGCAGCATGAGTTTTTCCGACGACATAAGCAACTGGAAGGCAACTTAAAGATAATATAAATAAACATATGAACCAATTGCAAGATTAGATTTTTAACGGAGCACGGGTTTTCCAACCCGCGATTATCTTCTGATGGCGGGTAAGAAAACCCGCCCTCCGTTGGTCTTGCATCAGCTTAAGGCAATATTGATTTGGAAGGAAAAGGAATGAAAATGAAAAGCAGAGAAATAAAACTTCCGTTGAGCAAAGAAGACGCTTTATCGTTGAAACTAGGGGAGATCGTAAATGTCAGCGGAATGCTCTTCACTGGGCGCAGCCGCTTCCACATCCGGGCTATTGAGGAAGATATTTTCCCCCAGTTGGATTACGCCAAGGTGAATTGCTTCTTCCACGTCGGGCCGGTAATGCGTCAGGAAAATGGTGAATGGAAAATCGTCAGCATCGAGCCGACCTCAAGCATAAGGTTCGAACGTTACGGGGCGGACGTTGTCAGGAAGTTCAATTTGCGGACGCTGATCGGGAAGACCACCATGGGGCCACGCACAGCGGAGGCGCTGAAGGAAGTCGGCGGAGTCTATCTTACTAAAATCGGTTTGTGCGGGAACCAGCTGCGTGATCAGGTGGTTAAAGTCCATAAAGTGCATTTCCTGGACGAGCTCGGAAAAACCGAGGCGACATGGGTGATGGAAGTGGATAATTTCGGGCCGTTCTTTGTGGCGATAGATGCGCAAGGCAGTAGCTACTTTGAGAAACTGAACATTGATATGGAAAAAAGGATGGCGGAAATAAATGCCGCACTAGGGATTCCTTCCACCTATTCGTTCACGGAAGTAAATTGTTCCGAGAGCGTTAATTCATCGGAAAAAGGACGCGTCAGCAGAGTGACGCTGCTACAGCCGTGATTTGTTGTAGCCACGTCACTCTGTTGACGTGCTGTTTGTTTGCATCTTAATATAAGGAATGAAAATGCACAATGAAATAAAATATCTTTCAGTTTGCGGAATGTTGGGATATGGGTTTCCCGAGGAAGGCCTGTGGCGGGCGCTTGAAGAAGACCTGTTATTCATAGGTGCGGACAGTGGTTCTACCGATCCAGGTCCTTACTATCTTGGAAGTGGCAACGGCTTTGTAAAAGAGATGCAGGTACGTCGAGACCTTGAACTTTCCCTGATTGCAGCAAGACGGAAAAACATTCCGTTGATAATCGGCAGCGCCGGAGGCTCTGGCGCCAAACCGCATGTCGATACATTTTTAAAAGTACTTCTTGACATTGCCCATGAGAACAATCTCCATTTCAAACTGGCGGTAATATATTCAGACATTGATCGTGGAACGCTCAAGCAGGCATTCCGTGAAAACCGGATTTCCCCATGCGGGCCGGTTCCAGATCTGACTAATGAAAAGATAGACAACGTATGCAATCCTGTCGGCCAATTCGGCACGGAACCGCTGATAGAGGCACTGGCCGGCGGAGCCGACGTGATAATTTCAGGGCGCTGCTGCGACACTGCGGTTTTCGCAGCATATCCGATATGGAAAGGTTTTGATGCCGGACTTTCCCTGCATTGTGCGAAAATCGCAGAATGCGGTGCGCTCTGCGCCTACCCTGTCGGCGCGAACGACTCCCTGCTCTGCACACTTCGCAAAGATCATTTTATCGTAGAACCGGTCAACCCGGCGAGAAAATGTACTCCGGAATCGGTTGCAGGACACTCCCTCTATGAACAGCCCAATCCGGAATGTTTCTATGAACCTGAAGGTATGATCGACATGCGTCAGTCCAACTTCGAACAGGTATCCCCGCGTGCGGTGAAGGTTTCCGGAACCGCACTTAGGGTTCCGGAACAGCAGACACTGAAACTCGAAGGTGCGGAACTGAAAGGTTATCGCACTGTGACAATAGCGGGAACCTGCGACCCGATGGTAATCGCGCATATTGATGAGCTGGAAAGCGGTGTAAGAAAAGCAGTTGCCGCAAACCTCAAAGGCATAGTCGCCGAAAATGAGTATCAGCTGATCTTCCGCCGTTACGGACTCGACGCATGCACTTTCGTAAAAACAAACCCTGCCCTGCCCCATGAAATCGGATTCATGATTGAAGTTATTGCTCCGACGCAGAAAATGGCCGACAACATCCTCAGTCTTGCCAGGTCGACCGGGCTGCATCAGCCGTTTGAAGGACGCAAGGCAACTGCCGGCAATCTGGCATTTCCGCTTTCACCTTCCGACCTTTCCGGCGGCGCAGTCTACGAGTTTTCACTTTATCATCTGATGCAAGTTGAAAATCCGGAAAAGATGTTTCCCGTAAAATTCATCGAGGTCTGACGGAAGGAAAATTTTTCCGTCACGGAAAAATTAACAAGGAAGTGAAACCATGATACTATATGACATCGCGAAAGTCATCAGGAGTAAGAACGCAGGGCCATTCACACTGACACTGGATTTAATTTTCAAAGAGGCTAATGATTTCGAGAAAGTTTTGTCATCAGCCGGATTTACCGAAGAGAAAATAGGGGAACTCTATCACACAGATCCGGAGAAAGTCCAAATCCATCCGTTCAGAAGGATACTTGCAATTAAGATCACAATGCCGCGCCCGGTAAGTTCTGGTGCGCCATGCGACTGCGACGTATATGGTAGCCAGCAGCACTTTCCGCTGGCGCTCTTGGAGATATAGCGATTGGGAGATTGAGAGACTTGGTGGATGGATATTCAGAATTGCTGAATACAAATACCCAGTGTACCCATTATTGTGAAAACATCCCTGTTGGAGTTCAAACTTTAGTTTGTCTTCGCACCAGCAGTTTCTCCAAGCTAAAGCTTGAACTCCAACATTAGTAGAAATCTGCTTGAAAAGTTTACCTCATATCTATTGAAAGTGTCGCTGTTTACTGAATTATATGGATATGGTCCATTCCTGGGACGACGCAACCTAGGCACGCGCGATCCGCTGTTCTGCCGCGCCCTCAGCTTTTCAGACGGGAATAAAAAGAACATAATAGTCACTAGCGATTTGGAGACTTTTATGTTTACGCCTTTCCCGGTGAACCTTTCGTAGAACTGGGACGGACAATAATGGAAAAGTCACCCGGAGTCTTCCCCATTGCGGCCGCAGTGGCAAACGGCAACTGCCGTTACTTTCCCACGCCGGAAACATTCGACCTTTTCCCAGACGGGATATTATCGGAAAAACGCGGCTATGGATATTATGAGATTTTCCAGGGAGCCGGTCGTTTCATGCCAACCTATACGCGGGATATCGCGTCATTCACTGCAGGACGTCTTCTTGAAATAGGCAGGAGTCTTTAATACATAGACAAGATGTACCTTTTACAATGATTCTGTCGAACAGCGGGTGAAGGCAATTTTTCTCTTGATAATGTCAAATGCCATGTCGGTAAAGACAAGATACCCGTTTTTAGTCAAATGAATTCCGTCTGGCAATGTATAATAGTTGGGAGAGCTTGCTTTCATCAGCTCCCGCAGCTTGAACGACAAGTCAATTACTGGATAATTATTATTTCCAGCAAATTCCCTTGACACATTGCGATCGCGTTCCTGCATTTTATCCATGCCTCCTTTTTGCAAAACATAAGGCATTTTATATGCCCAATGCTGATCGTCAATCGCTGGAGGCATCACCATTACAATGATTTCAGTTTTAGGATCCAGTCTATTTTTTAACTCATCTAGCAATTTACGATATTCCCCAGCGGAAACACGGCGTTTTTCATTTTTAGGATCATCATGGTTACCGCCAAAACCTAAAATAAGATAATCGGGTGAATAGGCCTTTACATCTTTCTCAAAACGAGCCATGCCCTCCCTCATCGTTTGTCCGCCTATACCGGAATTGACAATATCAAACTCTATTTCAGGAAACGCTTCAGTCAGTTTCCTGCCCAGCATCACCGTCCACCTATCGGATGGATTTTTCAATCCTATAATTCCTTCAATCACAGACGCTCCAAATGTAACGACAGTAATTTTCCTCATGGAAATGCTCCCTTTTTCCAATGCATCTTCACCGTCGTACGGGAATGTTTTATCCTGTAGATGTTGTATTGCTATTCCATCTTTTGCCAACTGGGGGGTTGCGCATCCTAAAAAAATGATACTTAATCCTACCACGCATGGAATCCATATTTTCATTTATTTCTGCCCCTTTCGCCTCTGTGGCTTTCTTGAACGCCAGACCATTTACTTGACCCAGAGATTACCCCATTGGTTCAAAGTTGCATAAGGTCCCGCCCCTGTCCCTAGGGCCCACACTTCTTTACCTTCCGCCAGGCGTGTCCGTCCAATCTGGATTCCCCAAGGATACTGTTTTGTCGGACCGAGCTGCCCGAAATCCTTTGTTGGGATCATCAGTTCGACTGTCCAACGGTCATCGTATTTTTTTACGACAGCCTTAGTGCCGGGATTCCATAAAATCGGAAGCGTATCGCGGTCGATGAGTGAAACGTCGGTAGTCTCGTCCCATAATGCCCCTTCAGGATTTACAACTATCTTGAAATAACTCCTCTCGGGAGTGTTGATGTAAACCTCGAACACGTCATCATCAAAAATCGAGATTGAATCACTCAGATTGGTGTCGGCCTTCAGTTTGTCCATACTGCTCTCGTGGCAGACTGCCGCAACATAAAGATTTTTTTTGTCTTCCGAAAGCGAAACAAGGACTTCGGTACGGTTCGATTTAGGTACGGTACCAGTTTTTTTATCACGCAGAGCGTTCCAGCCGTTTTTGTATTTTTTGACGTCGCCGTCAAGATTAATATTGTTTGGAACAGAATACGCACGGATTTCTGGCCCTTTCCTCTCAAGGTTTGGAAATAGTTTCTTCAATGGCTGATAAGCCTGTTCCATCGCCGATATGCGTTTGCTGTAGACCGTGTCACTACCGGCCTTTACTCGGGCTCTTCCTAGTATCTCAAAGTATTTGTCAATGTCCGCCTCTTTAAGGAAGCCGGTTGTCTGTGTGACGCTTCTTGATTCCTGACGGTTCCAGACTTCTTCGGCAAACTCGTGGAACTCCCTCATTTCAGCTTCCGCAGGGCCGAAATACAACTTGTAATATTCTTCAAGCATCTCCTTGCGATCGGCCTCGGGATTCCAGAAAAGTTTATTCTGCCAGTACATCATAAGATGCATGATCGCCGGTTCGCCAATGCGTTTACCAGCTTCATCTTTTATACCATTTGACTGGAATGCAGGTTGTAGTTCTATGAATTTCCCGTCAGCATAAGAAAGCATCTCCTTCATCTCGTCCTGGAGTGATTCAGTGAAAAATATCGGGAACCTCGGATAAGTTGGCTGCCTGTAATACAGATAGTAATCCCATATTGGGGATTTGCTTTTTGGGTTAAGTGCGGCAAACCATCTCTGCCGTTCTTCAATCACCGCCTTATTGGTGGATTTAAGTACGCGGTATGCACTGTAGGGCTGTGCGAAAGGCTTAAGTATGTTGTCATGCTCGTCGCTCTTCATGTTTGTGGGCAGAAGACCAGCCGAGCCTGTTTTGGACATGTAGAGAAGGAACTTGTCCGGATGTGATTTTTTCAGTTCCTTCGCCAGAAACACATTGTATTCCCATACATAATTTGAAGCGCGCTGTTCGAGCGAATCTCCTTCTTTTCCATAAAGTCCAATATCGCGTGCATCAACAAACACCCCTCCATCCGGAGGTCCCATTGCAACTGCGGAGAGTTCCGGAAATGCGTCAAACAGCTTGCGCATGAAAACTACGCTGGCGCGGCGGAAATCCGGATCGGTGAAACGCGGCACCCCGTTTCCAGCCGGATAGCCGGGATACGGTTTGCCTGCCGAATCACACGCCAGATACTCCGGATGCAGTTCCTTCTGTTCTTTCAATTTAAAAATGGCATTGGTGGTGTGATTGTAAACAATCGTCGAGTAGTTGCCGCATTTCAGCCGTTTAAGCCAGGCGACGCCTTCCGCATCAGTTTTCATGCTGTTGTAATAGCACCATTCGCGACGGCCGAAAGCAGCTTCGCTCTTGAGATTCTGTTCTGCGATTGCGATATTTTTAAGTTCGGGTATCACCGTCCCGTCGTCATAAGGTGCATAGAAGCGGACCCCTAATTGCTCCAGAAGTTCAGACACTGCATACCATGTGCCGGTGTCGTCGTTAGTATGCATATCCAACGGGGGATTGAAATAACCTCCGCCATTGCTGACATGATCCAGATTGAATTTCTCACCGCAGTAATCCTGCCATTTTTTCAGGTTGCCGGTGAAAGGGGATGGTTTGCTGAGCCGGTCTGTACCGGAAAGAATCACATAATTATCCTTGGCGACTATTTCAAAGCCGCTGTTTGTGAATTTCGCCGGCGTGAAACCCAGGGCTTTCGTGAATTCGCTTTGGCCGACAAAAACTCTGTTTTTCATTTTTGGCGTAGGTTCGGATACGATTTTCAGCTCCGCGCCGGAGATCCTCTTCAGATAATCCTGCAAGTCTTTTGCAGCGAGTTTTACACTCTGATTCGGTTCTTTGGCAATTACGATTTCCGCAATAGCTTTTCCGTCCTCAACCAGTTCAACTGGAGCCGCCAATACCATTGCAGTTCCAAGAAACAACACTGTAAACGACAAAAAAACCTTGTTCATTTTCATCCTTTCATATTTCCTTTCCATTGCACTTATTTCCATATTCAGTTTTGAGATAGCCGCAATCTGTCAAGTACGAAATTGCCGTTACATATGACTTTAACTGTTCGCATGAAAAAACCTTTCCGGACTCCCATTCCGCCTCACGTGTCAGGCGCTGCAAATTCTTCCTGCCGTCCATGTTTGCGAGAACTCGGGCGAAAGCTCCGTAGAGCATGCCTTCAGGCAGCGGTTTCCGTTCCGCCTTGGGAACGGCAACCAGATCATATGGGAACCCCACAGTGGCTCGGCCCGGGACAATGTAGGCGGCATTATCAAAACCTTCATCGTTTTTTATATTTGCGGAACAAGGGGGAATGTCTTTAATTTGCTTTTCGATATCGGTTATAATGTCCTGAGCTGCCGTAGTGATCCTTTTAATTTGGCCATCAATCACCGGCGAATCACATATATCGCGGAAATCCACGAGGCGCTCCAGTTCCAATTTCATTAGGTAATTCATGCGTTCACGTATTTCGCCTGTGATATCGGAAGCAATCCTCATTTCACCTGAAGCATAATTGTTGAGAATTCTTTTCGACTCATCCAAAAGATGTTTTACGGCATAAATAGAGGCTTCGGCAAGAGCAATCGGAAGAGTTTCGCTGTTGATGGTCAGGACAGATGCCGCCCAAGTCCCGACAAATGCGACAACACGCGACAAGCACAATGGCGACAGAATATCTATCGTCTGTGCGGAATTGTGCCACCATTTAGCCTCTTTAAGCACCCACAATACTGGTATTCCGACGGTGGCGTCGCTTAATGACATGTCATCCTTGTACATGCCTTCTGTTACAAGACCGAGGATCACCGGATTCGCCTGGCCATTGTATTCATCCACAAGCTTCTCCATCAGGCAATTTCCGAAAAACGGCGTGGCGGGCGGAGCCAGCCATATTTTAACTTTATCAGCGATGAAGCTGTCGGTGTTTATCGCTCCGATTGCCTTGTGTCCACCTTCTCTGCGCATTTTTTCCGCGAATGCGGCGAATCCGTATAATTCCATTGTAAATACCAGTCTTAGGGAAAATTCCAATGGGGGAATTTCAGATGAGTCAACAAGTTTCTTGATAATCCGGGCCATTTCTATTGTGCCGACTACCCCGCTGGAGTTATCGTCAATCATTGGCTCGTAAAGGTGTGAGATAATCCATAATTCCTTTTTTTGCCTGCCGGGAATCAGTACCGTAACGGCCGGCAGGACGCCTTCGTATCTGACACCATCACATTCAACATGTGCAATGACTTCCCCGGCCACAACTGCGGCCCTGATTCGGTCTCCGTTTTCGGGAGTGACACTGAAACATGTAAACGGACGATCGTCTACTTGGACATGCCAGTTGCTTCCTTCCGTACAAGCTGTAACCCATTGAATCCCGAGAGGCGTATCATATCTTCCTACCAGATAATCCGAAACCAGTCCGATTGCCCCGCGCTCCAGGGCTGGAGTAAGTATTTTCGCGCACGGCCGTGTAAAAGGATTCAACATGATAATGCAGCCACGAGCATCCTGCCCAGCAAACATCTGGTCTTCGGTGATTATCCGGACATTCAAACCGCCAGACGGAGTTGCTACAGACCCCTTGACAAGATGAAAGGGATGACGTTTGTAGTCGGCAACTACAGGGTCATCAAAAGTGATCGGCGATTTTTCAATCGTCAGCTTTCCGACGCCTGCACGCCAGGCAAAGGGCATGCGTTTATCCTGATAAACCGTTTTCCCGTCCGCAGGAAACTCGATTATCTCGCAGTTTTCCAGTCCGGCCTCTTTTATAAGCTTCGATGTAAACTGCGCAGCCGCCCGGTAATGTTCGAACGTCTGCCCCAGTTCCAAATCCATCAGCTTTTGAGAATTTTCCATCAGCCAAGGCGTATTGACTTCTTTCAGAAATCTTTCAAATGACACATTCATCTATTTACCAGTATTTCCTTTTTATACTTTTCCGGCTGACGGCAATGCGGAAATCTTTTTCAAGCCGATCTCAAATGCCTCAATCCGATGTCTGGGTCCAGTTGGCGTCATTTCCAGACCAGAATGGTGTAGTATATACGGAGTGGCTCATGGAATAGGCTTTCCGCAAATCACCGTGAAGATCCGTATATATGACATTGACCGAATTCTGATGCCCGAAGCGGAGGGTATATACAGTAGGTGAGAGCCCATTGTCACTGATACTTTGGGAATTGCTGTCGGATATGTAAAGGAGCCTGTGCGGGTACTTGAAACTCGGGCCACGCATCTTCGAAGAAGTGTCATTAAGATTGCTCGTGCCTATCACGATGTCCTTGGCTGCGATCGGACGGCTGCCTTTTTCCCAAACCTCCGGACAGGCGAACTTGTCGCGAGTTACCTGGTTGCCATCTGTTCCTGTAAGGCCGGTAGCTCCGATATAAGTACTTTGGGAACTTCCAAGATATCCCAATGATATGAGTCCCGTATACCAATACCAGTATCTGACACCATCGGGACGCTCCAGTTTGTTGGCAGGCAGATATCCGAAGTCATTGATGTAATATGAGGATGCCATACCGAGCTGTTTCATGTTGCTGAGGCACTGTATCTGCTTTGCCATTCCCTTCGCCTTCGACAATGCCGGAAGCAGCATCGAAGCGAGTATTGCGATTATCGCAATCACAACCATGAGTTCTATCATTGTGAATCCATTTCCGATTTTCGATTGCATAGCAGGCATGACATGGTCTCCTTTTTTAAATTACTTGTCCAGTAATTCAGCTTTCTTTGAATCCATTCTTTGCAGGATAAAGTCTGAATCAGCATTACCTATCTTCCATGCATCAATCAATGTGGTCATTGCAGCATTTACCCTGGGAGAAAACAAATGATGTTCATAGATTTTAATATCCTTTGATGTCGGGATGAAACTTCCCCACATAGCTTCATTGTTCCAGCTGTAGTCATTGGCACCAAAGTCGGAACGCGATGAAAGAGTTCCGGCAATACCGCAATAATCCCTCTGAAACTCTCTCGAAAGCATCAACTGGATGAGGTTCCAAACCCGACCCCGTTCTTCAACTCCAATCTCCGGTGGCAGGGAAGAATAAAGGTAAGTTACAAGAACAGGAAAGATACGTTGCTTATCAATTGAATATGGTATCAGCTTCAGACTTTCGACATTGAATCCGGTAAGTCCGGAATTATTGTTCTGTACAGCCATCCAGCTCCCAATCTTGAAATGTGCTCCAGCACCGTTTTGAGCAAAAGTTCGCGGATCCGGATTCTCAGGACTACTGTGGCTAAATAAAGTATCTCCAAGAATCTTGAAGAACTTCCTACCGAATCGCGTATTGAAAAGAGGAATATTCCCGCTGAAATTCTCATATCGCCCATGATTCAATGCAAGCAGTAATCCATAAAACTTGTCGAAAGACGTTACCGTACTGTCATTCCAAATGACGGAAGCCGGGGCAAAACCTGCTTTTTTACATCCGTCGGCATATTTATCCCACCACTGAAAGTCTCCGGTCATTTCCGGGAGTTCCACTCCTGCAAGAGAGAGCAAATTGCTGTTTACTCCCATTTGATAAGTAGTCATCGCAAATGGAATAGGTTCTCCAGGGTAAACCGTTTCAGGGAGTTCCAGCTCCTTCAAGAGTCTTTTATAATTTTCCATATTGCTGAAGTCGGTCGACCGCCAATCCCTTAGTCCGGTTTTCCCAAGAATTTCAATCGTTATGGCATCTTCTTCATTCGGCAACGGTTCCCATAATGAATAAAATTCAAATTCGAATTTCAACCCGGCACACTTCAGATGGCGCGTTAGAAGCAAATCCATATCTTTCGGACTGATCTGCTTATAACTGAAACGCAAGCGCACTTTCAGAGAAGATCCGCCTGACAAGTATGTCCCATTTCCATGTTCAATATCAACGAGTCCCTCACGCTGCAACTGTGACATAGCTGAATGAATTGTGACATAACTGGCACCGCATAGCTCAGCCAACTTTCCATATGACGGCAAGCGCACCCCGGGATGCAGGTTTCCATTCTCTTTTTCACGAGTTATATATTTCCTCAAACGATCTATGGCTCTCATAGCATTTTCCATCCTGGATTTGATTAGATATTTAAATCATTTTAATATGTTAATAGTTTTTGTCAAGTACATTTCAAGAAAACATATAAAAAAATGCTCTTTATTTATTGGCATAGCCGGGAGTGGAATTCAAAGTGGAGTATGCGTTGCAGGGGCTTAGTATCGGAGACTTTTATGTTTACGCCTTTCCGGGCGAACCTTTCGTAGAAAGTGAAAAAAGCAAGAAGATCTTTTGACAGGATAACAGGATGAGGCAGGATATAAAAACACATCAATATAAATCATGTAAATCCTGTAATCCTGGCTATATAATCGAGACGCCTGTTCTGCTTAATTCTCTGAACTCTTACCTATCGCACCCAGAGATTGTCCCACCGGTTCATTGTTGCATAAGATCCCGCCCTGTACGGCTGTGCAAAAGGCCTGAGCATGTCGTCGGGCTCGCCGCTTTTAAGATTTGTCGGCAGCATTCCGGCATCTGCTCCGCTCATGTAAAGCAGGAACTTGTCCGGATGAGATTTTTCAAGCTCCTTTGCAAGGTAGACATGATAATCCCATATATAATTTTATGCGCACTGTTCCAGAGTGTCCCCTTCTCTTCCATATAGGCCGACATCGAATGCATCCATCTTGACCCCGCCGGCAGGAGGCCCCATCGAAATTGCCGACAGTTCCGGAAAGGCGTCGAACACCTTGTTCATGAAAAACACGCTTGCGCTACGGAAACCAGGATTGGTGTAAGGAGGAATTCCACCTCCCGCCGGATAAACCGGATAAGCTTTTCCTTCAGCGCCACTCTCCAGATACTCCGGATGCAGTTCCTTCTGCTCTTTAGGTCTGAAAACAGCAATAGTGGTGTGATTGAAGACAATCGTAGAGTAATTGCTGCATTTCAGGCGTTTGAGCCATGCAACGCCTTCAGCATCTTCATAATTGCCGGAAAGCTTTCTGTCTCCGTCAACGGAGAATCATGGTCTCCGTTTGGAATCTCGGTATAAAAGAAGTTCTTTCGGCTTTTCATTTTGCCAGTCAGCGCCCTTGCCTCTTCCACAGGAATGATCGGGTCAGCACCACCGTGTATGAGAAACAGTGGCATGGTGATTTTTTCAGAGTTAAGCAATGCTGAATGCTTACGGTAAAGATCCGGATTCTCTTCAGGAGTTCCGCCGTAAGAAAGCCTAATCGCCTCCGCAATCTCATGTATGATCGGTTTCTCCTGTGTCTTGCACCAGCGGTAATACGTGGCAAGATCGGTTGCCGCTCCGCGGATAACAAGCCCGTTGACATCTTCCGGATGAAGGGCCGCATAAATCAGGTTGCTTGTGCCGCCCATGGAACCGGAGCAGAAAATGGTTTTCTTCATGCCATGCGAGATTCGCAGATAATTGATAAGGTCCTGCATGTCGGCCGCTGCTGCTGGCCCCATCCAGGCATTGTCGCGCAGGTTCACACAAAGGAGTCCGGCACCAGTGGCACGGAACACCGGCAACCATATCTCCCTGACATCCTTCCGAGTGAAAAGCTGGTCTCCATGTGAACCATGTCCATGAATGACAACGATCCACAGCTTTTTACTTTCTCCAGGCAGAAGCACTGCCCAGTCCTTAAGACCGTCTACATCACTCACATAATCAAGCCGCATCAGGCCTTCCGGGTAATGTTCGCCGACGGCATTTTCATATGATAATATTTTCATTCTATAATCTCCCACGATTTGTACAACTTCAATTTCACCGTATCTGCTGTTTAAAAAGTATGTTGGGCTTTAGCCCGACATCTATCAGGCGTTTTTTTAACCGCCAATTTAAAAGCACAATAAATGTCTGGCTAAAGCCCAACATACTTTCAGTGGATGAAAATATAAAAAGGTTAAACTTGTAACTTTCTCTTCTTAAGGATTTTTACAAAATTCTCCCCCAGTCCGGGGATGAGCTGCTTATCCGGAACCGGCATCGACAAATATTTGCCAAGCTCCCATGCCTGATCGTGAGCCCCGGTATCCGACCCGAAAAGAACACGGTCGATTCCGACTATTTTCATGGAATCCTCGAATGGACGCGGTGTGGTGAAGGTCCCGCAGAATTCCAGAAAAACGTTCTTGTTTGCAATTGCGAGATCTTCAGCCTCGATGCGTCCTCGCGTACCGCCACCGGAATGGCCCAGCAGGAAACTTGCGCCCGGATATCTTTTCACTATGTCTTTGAGCATTGCTGGAGAATTGTAAGAGTCGTCCCAGGTATGGAGCAAAATCGGCAATCTGTATTTGTCGGCATATTTCCAGACCACCTCATAACCTGAATCCGTAACCGGTATTTTCCAATATCCGGCCAGGATTTTAAAACCGATGAAAAAGCCACGCTTAAAGAAATTATCCAGTTCGGCAGTCATTCCTTTTCCATATAGCGGATTGAATACCAGGTATCCGGCAAAATGATCCAGATGATTCAGCAGATATTTTTCCGCAAAGCGATTGCCTTCCACCGTTTCGCCGAAAAGAGCTGTCTCAGGGGAGACTACAGTTTTTCGAACCCCGAGCCGTTCCATCTGGTCATTCAGGACTTCGATTTGGTCTTTAAATTCAATATTCCTGATGTACCATCCCCGGTGAGTTGGGCCGACATGACCGTGCGCATCGATGACCTCAACGCCCTTCAATGGCTGGCCTTCACGGAAAATGTTCCAGAGAGGTTTCTCATCCAGTATTTGCGGCCCTGAACTGAGTTTTTTCTTGAGTGGTTTGATTTTAAGCAGCCTCTCGATATTGCCGTGCCCAATCAGCTCACGCTGTTCTTGTGTAATCTGGTAATGTGCCAACGCGGCAATTGATGCGCCATAGTGCGATTTATATCCAACTCCGAAAAGCAGGCGTTCAGCACCGAAATCGTCAATCATCAAATTCACAGTATCACGCATATGAACCCAGGAAATATCCACATATATATTTTTCCGGCGCCACATTGCATCTATGATACTGCCAAAACCTGGCCACATCTTCTGAGTGAAGACGAATGACATCTTAGGAAATTTCTCAGCCAGTACAACAAAATCACGAATATCATTATCAGACCCGAAAGTTGCGCAGTCACAGAAAACTGACGGTTCCCACTGCTCCAGCTCGGAAAGTATACGTTCCAAAAGCAATATCGGGAACCTGGAAACTGAAGGATAAACGCGAAGCGCCCGTACTTTTCCAGACTTGAGATTTTCTTTCAGAAAAGCCAATGCGCCATTCTCGTAATAGCAGGACGGAGAAATTACAAACGCCGGAACAAGCCGGTCGGAAAGGCCGGATTCCTCAATTTCCCCGAGCAGACGACGGTTACCCCAAGTAGGGTTTAAATCCCTTGCCTCGACATGCGAGACCAGGGAACGGTCTATGCCCAGATAATCTAGATGCTCTACGAGCGATTTGGCCGTCGGAAACTGAGCCTCCTCGTAGGCACCGTTCCCTATCAGAGCATTGACATTGAATAGCTGTGTATTGTTCATTCATATCCTTTATAATCATTACTGCGGACAAAGTCCATCTTCTCTTCCTCCTCTTGGTGTAGCGCTCGCCGTGTCGGCGAAGACTCTTTTAAAAATCCTCCTTGCCCGACACGGGCAACTCTACACCAAAAGGCGAAATCAATGCATAGGCCGGAATGCTTGTGCTAGTTCTTCCCTGAAAGATATTCCATTGTCTTGACCAGCGTTTCCGGGCATGGGAGCAATGGCATGTATTCCAATCCGAAATATCCTTTGTAACCGGACTTTTCAATTTTGTCAATCATGAACGGGTAATTTGTTTCGCCGTTGAACAGTTCGTGGCGTCCCGGAATTCCGGCGGAATGGAAATGCCCGATCCACTCGATATTCTGTTCAATGAAGACAGTCATATTTCCGGTCATGATCCCCATGTGATAAATGTCATAAAGCATTCTGACATTATCCAGACCTATTTCCTTGACGATTGCCACTCCATCCTGCGGAGAGCCGAGAAAATACCCTGGATGATCAACTTCGGTGTTCAGCACTTCAAGATTCAGGCGGAACCCCTTCTTTGCAACCTTTTTGCCGGCTTCACGCAATGCATGTACAAGGGCTCTGCGCTGTTCCTGATAGTTTCGCCCACCGACAGATTGTCCGGCAGTGACAATTCCCTGCTTGCATCCGGAGGCAAGTGCATTGTCGGAATATCGATCCATCTGTTCGATGAAGCGATCAAGATTTTCCTTCCGTATAGGCGCCACATCATCTTTTGAGGCGAAATTCATTACAATGCTTACCAGTTCAACTCCGCATTGTTTTCCGGCATCGCTCATTTTTTTAAGAGCTTCAGCATCACCACCACCCCAGGTTTCAATGTACTTGCAGCCGCATTTGGCAATCTTTTCCACCCTCTGTTCAAAAGGCAGTTCCTTGAAGAACAAATCAATCAACGCATCAACTTTAATCATTTCATCACCCCTTGTTTTATTGTTATCCGAAAAGTGTAAACCAGGCATCCCGCCTGTGAAATTCAATTAAAATCCTTCAAACGATCCTCTGGTGAATAGCCTTTTACTTCAAGTGTTTCCAGGTCAACATCCACCCAAACCGCTGAATCATGATCCCCGTTCGGTATTTCATAATATGTAAAATTCTTTCGTCCCTTCATTGCTTCCGGAATCTTTCTGGTTTCATTCACGGGAATCATAGGATCCGCCTCGCCCATTGTAAGTACGATAGGCATGGTAAGTTTGTCAATGTTGGCTAAAACGGAACGGCTCCGGTAAAGTTCAGGTTTTTCTTCCAGATTTCCGCCATAACTTTCAAAGACCACTTTCGCAATCTTCTGTAATATCTTGTTTTTACTTTTGCGGTGAGAATCAAGGCCGGCCAATATGTCGCACATTCCCATCGCAATGACACCATTTATTTTTTCAGGATGCAGGCAGGCATAAGCCATGGCGCTGAAAGCCCCGCCGGATCCTCCATGCAGGATGATTTTACTGCATTTGAATTTGTCGCGGCAGTAATCCAGCAGATCGGTCAAATCGCGAGCCGCCGCCGGGCTCATATAGGAAGTGTCACGCATATTGACCGACAATAGAGGATGTTTTCCAGCAACGATTCTTTTCAGCCAGAAATTCCTCACGTCTTTCCTGGTGAAAATCTGATCGGCGTGGGAAAAAGAGCCATGAATGTTGACAATTGTATTCCTTGTTCCATCCCCTGGCAGAAACAGCGCCCAGTCGGTCTTGCCGTCAAAAGCGCTGCGGAAAACAAGTTTCCTTGTGCCCGCAGGATATGTTTCCGAATCATTCAATTCCTCAGAAGACAATATTTCAAATTTACACACGTTACTAACTAGTCCTTCGCCCTTAACCTTCACTGCTGTTCAATTTCGAGATCGACGAAATAATTCAAATCATTGTGCTTTTTATCTGGAGCCTTTTGTCCAAGCTCAGTGAAACTGTATAATCCCGCAATGCCGGTAATACCACCACGGACAATCGGTGTTTTGAAAACACCCGGTGTTGCAGGATAGTTGGTACCGCATGTATAGGAGACAATGTAGCTGTCCCCCGGCTTCACGGAAAACGGCTCAGTCAGTGCGGCGGAAATCCACCCAATCTCCTGTTTTTCGGGAGCATTGACAGTCAGGACAAGTTTGCCTTCGGCATCCCAGAGGCGCAGCGCATGTGCACCAGATTCGTCTTTTGCCTGATAGAAACGCAGCGCCTTGATTTTCCCTGCCTTCTGAACGGAGAACTTGAGTCCAAGTTCAGCCTTGCCCTTTGCGTCATTTGTGACAGGCAGAGCCGCAGCCCAATCACCGGTCTGAGCCGCGGAACTCGCAACTGTTGCTGAAACTGCAGGCGCGGTCGGAGCAGGACTTGCCGTCACTGTAGCAGGTTTCGCTGGATGATACATGAATTCCAAAGCCGCCATCGAATCTGCAAAACTGGTTTCATGCCCTACTTCAGGGCGGTGGATAACCAGGACTTTGCGGTTGAGTTTTTTCAGGATCTCTGCAAGCCTTAGAACGCTTTCCGGAGGAACAGACTTATCCTTGCCGCCGGTAGTAAACGCTATCGGCATAGTCAGGAGTTCAGGCCAATACTCAGCACTCCTCTTCTTATATTCCAACGGAATCTTGTCTTTTGAACCGCCAAACGATTCCGATATCGCATCCTGGAAATTTGAATATTCAAGATGGTTGGCGTGTCCGTTCAAGGACGTAACACCGTCAACCATGTCCGGATGAAGCGCGGCAAAAGTAAGAGCCGAAGTCGCCCCCATGGAACCGCCCATGACGAACACCCGCTTAATCTTGTATTTCTTTTTCAGATCATTTATAATCTGAACCAGATCGGCTTCTGCCTTAGGGCCCATCCACGATGTCTTGGCCCTGTAATCCGGGGTTACGGTTATCATGCTGTATTTGGAGGCAAACTCCCTGAACGCATCCGTCTCTCCACGCTTTGCCGTTGAAAACTGATGCCGGTCAGAACCGTGTCCGTGCAGACCGATTATAAGATCATATTCTTTATTCTGATCGAAATCGCTCGGCAGCATTTCCATGTAATACTGCTCGGTACCGTCAACTGCCGCCTTGAACATGATGTCGCGGGGCTGGCTAAGAGCCCCGCAACAGATATATGGCAGAGCAACAAGTACAATAATGCCGCAGAAATGTTTCCAAATATTCATTTTTTTGTTTTTCAACACGTTGGCCTCCTTTTCTCACTTCTGTTTATGTTTTGTTTGTAGTAGGCGAATTCATACGCCGTTCTTAAGGGTAATTACCTTTAACCCAGATACTCGGACTGGAAAGTCCGAGCTACTAAAACGCGCAATAAATTGCGCTACTACAAACAAAATCCAAACTCAGAAAAGTTTCTTCAGTTCGTCTGAGAGTTTCGCAGCCGTAGCAGAAGCCCAAGCAGAGTCATACGCCGGCGAGACAGATGTGGTCGCCAGACGCAGCATGATGTCCTTTGTCTTCGGACACATGTCAGGAGAATATGCCGGAAGCTTAGATACATGCTGGCATTTGAAGGGGCAGCCCTCTTCCGTTGCGGTCTTCTGTTCCAGAATCTGCTCCCAGTTCCAGTAGACATGCCAGTCTCTGACTCCTTTTGTATCTTTGGCTGCGAGTCCGCCAAGACCTATGTTTGCGTTTA
>CAZION010000073.1:0-30444 GCA_964540865.1 uncultured Victivallis sp. | reverse complement strand
TAGCACGGAATTCTTTCAGCTCTTTATATCATTTTCGTAATTTTGAAATTACCTCGGAGGACTGGAATCAGCTCCCTATGTGCATAAAAAGACAAACTATTTGGGAGCTCGTAGGATGATGCAAACTTATATATCTGCCCTGGTATGTTTCTCAATATTGACGATATTGCCACAGTCAAATCCTCTGAAGCCGCCTCTCCATGATAGGCCCCAAGTATGTTTTTTATATGCCCTGGAGCTAGACTGAAGCTGTCAAATTTCAAATAATTATATACCAGAACCGGCAACAACACTCCGAAAAGCGCGGAGGCGCAGCAAATCATCTGGCCTATTTTGACACGTCTCCGGATATTTTTAAATAACAGAATTGCCAACGGTCCAAAGATCACTATTGGAATGAAAGTCTCCCTTCCAAGCACCGTCAATCCTGCAAATACGCCAGCCATTGCATAGAAAATATTTTTCTTCGCCAAAACCGCTGATACCAGGCAGTACGCAAACATGATAAAGCACAGCGCCAAGGGAGCCTCCCTTAAAAAATCCAACGATATAAGGGCCGCCGCACCATAAAAGCAATATATCAGGGAAGAGAGCTGGGAAGACTCACGGGACAATCCGATTTTACCGCCCGTCTTATAAATCATCACTGGAATCAAGGCACAGAGCGCAGCCTGTAAAAATCTCATAAGCAACAGATTTCCCTGCGAAAGAAAAATCAGGGATGTCAGGAAAAAAGTATATGACGATGAGTAAAGATATGGTTCTGAAGGGAATTGCCCCCTGTAAATCCCTACGGCGGCATTAAGCATTGTAAGCTGGTCCGTCCCGGCGGTAGGCATAGGAAAGAGGTTCTCGCTTACAGCCTGAAAAAGGATTGTCCCGTATGAAATCAGAGTGAAAAGATACAAATATATTGAAAAATGCCTGTTAATGTTTTTGAGGAACCTGCTTTCTTCCATAAATTCATCCTTAAATATTAATCTCTCTTTTGTCATATAAAATCTCCGTGCGGAAATTTTATTTATGGTAGTCTTTGGCGACCATGCATTTCTCAAGGAGGCAGTACAGGATGATAAAGAAATATCTTGAACCCATTTCTTTTAGTTTCAACTTTGAAATTCCGGCTTTCCGGTTTTCCCAGCTTATGGGAATAATCTCGAATTTATACCCCCGTATGTATGCTTTCAGAGGAAGTTCAACGGTAAGATTGAAATGCGGAGAGAGGAAAGGCTTGCAGCCGTCGATAACTTCCCTACGATAGCATTTGAAAGCGTTTGTAGTGTCGTTCAGTCCGTGCCTGAAAAGGAATTTTATCAGATAATTCACAAATCGGTTCAGGAAGTACTTGTGTTTCGGATAGTCAACGACTCGTGAACCTTTAATAAACCTCGACCCGAAAACACACTCAGCCCCTCCTTCTATTTTCTTGAAATATCTACAAAGATCATCGGGACTGTCGCTCGCATCCGCCATGAATATTGCAACAGCATCTCCCTTATATTCCTCAAGTCCGCCCCGAACAGCCATTCCAAATCCCGGTTTCTCCATATTTCTGATCCATCTGACCCTGTTATCGTTTTTTGAATACTCAGCAAGAATATCTTCTGTCCTGTCGGTACAATGATCAGCCACCACCACTAATTCGAAATCAAAAGATTCCTCCTTGAGTTTTATCAACAGCTTTTCAAGGGTGTCCCTTATGACGCCGTCTTCGTTATGCGCAGGTATGATTACTGAGAATTTCATAGTTGATAGTTGATAGTTCATAGTTGATAGTTCATAGCTGATAGCTCTTAGGTCATAGTTCTTAGCCGCTAGATCAGCTGATAGTTCATAGCTGATAGTTAACTACTAGCTATGAGCTATGAGCTTTAGCCTACGAGCTACGAGCTTTGACCTTTCAACAGTTTTTGCGCCTCGGGAGTTTCTTTCAGCCAAACATATATGTCTTCAATTATCTTTTCAATTGGAAGTTTCGCCTTCCAGCCGCAGAATGTGTTTATCTCCCCAGTATTGCTGATGTAGACAGGAATATCGGCGTACCTTGTTTCAGGATCTGATCCAATGGGAACCTTTTTCCCAGTAATCCTGCCACATATCTCAGTCAATTCAAGGAGCGACACGCTTATTCCCCTTCCGCCGCCAGCATTCCACACTCCGCTTGCGAACTTCGCAGGTTCTTTGAGCTGGAGAAGCACAAGTCCTATAAGGTCATCTATGTGCATCATATCCCTGACCTGTTTACCTGCGCCTCCGAACCCGATATATTTAAGAGGTTTTTCAAACATATGCGAAGCCAGCCAGAATACGGCGATCCCCTGATCAACCTTGCCGAACTGCCAGGGACCAGCGATAACTCCGCAACGGTTGATGATTATAGGAATGGAGAAAGTCTGACGGTATTCCTCAAGCATTATTTCAGCGGCATATTTAGTGGCGCCGTAAATGGAACGTGCGCCTTTCATGGGAAAATCTTCGGAAACACCTTTTGAAGACAATCCTGAAACGCCCTGTTCATCCGACAATTCAAACCTTGTTGATTTTTCGATGAGATTGCAGTTCAAAAGCGGTTCAATCGGGTATACCCGGCTTGTGGAAAGGAAAATCATGCCGGCATTGTTTTTCCTGCAGTATTCGGCACAGTTCACGGCACCGTAAAGATTGGTCTGGACAAGGTAGTCCGTATCACCGTCTTTCCCGGCAAGAACCGATGGCTCGGCCGAACACTCAATAAGAAAATCAATCTTACCGGCCATGGCTATATCCTGCGGATTTCGCACATCGCCTCGGATGAATTCTATCCCATTCCTCTCAAGTCGCGGAAGATTGAGTTCGGAACCTTTCCTATAGAGGTTGTCCAGCGCGATGACTTGCAGATCGCTGTAATGCCTTTTCAGTGCAACTGCGATGTTGGAGCCTACAAAACCCGCTCCGCCGGTTATAAGTATTTTCTTCATATGCCCCGAAATGTTTTTCACCTTGTAAAATCAAACCTCAACTTTAAAATTGCAAGGTATCAGGCAATAAAATCCTATTCGATTTGCGATATGCTGTTAACTGGGGAATAAAAACCCTCATCAATCATTTTTGCCAGTGAGTCATCTGCCTGGGAAATCAAGAATTGGCCGTCTGATACTGCCGCTTTCAATATCCCGATTGTACCTGTGATTCTAATTTTTAGTTCCCTGGCAGCAAACCTCGCAGCCCTGTCATCGCTAACAAAAAACATTTTCCTATGGAAGGCAACAGAAATACAGGATGCCTCTCCTCTGCCAAGAGACTTGAGATGAACTTTGTAAAGTTCATGTTCCTTCCTCTCCAGATAAAGGATCTTCAATATTCCTCTTTCCAGAAGATCTTCTATATCTCCCAGCTTCCAGTGTCCGCCAGCCAAACCTTCGAGGAGCTCATCATGCACTTCTGAAGTCACAAATGTATTTCCAGAATATCTCCGAACAATCAGGTCGAGCGCTCCAGCCAATGCAAAATTGCTTATTGAAACAGTGTCGAAAATGTATTTGACATCAGGCATTTTCCGAATCTTCCCTTGAGAATGAGGTGTTCTGCCTTATGTCGTGGTCATTGAGCCACTTCCTTGCATTAATTACATCTCTGCCAAGAATTTCAGATAATCTGCCGATACTGATAAATCCGCCACAGTAAGCTTCTAAGGCCTGTTTCTGGTGCAGAGGGAGACCAGACATTTCTGTCTGAAATGATGAAACCACAGCCTGTCTGACTATTTCACCTACGGATTCTCCTCTCTTCGAAGCAATTCTCTTAAGCGAACCGGCCAATTCAGGGCTCACCTTAATGTGTAGAGTTGCAGTTTGCATCAGTATCATTCTCCTTATATGTACATGTTCAGATATATATTAACATATACTTGTAATTTTTCAAAGTCCACGATGATAGTTCATAGTTGTTAAAATCAAAAAAAGATTATCTCACAGAGTCACAAAGGACGCAGAGGTAAATAAGCGAAAGTTTTCAGAAAAGAGTTTGAGAAAGAACCACTTTTTCAAAAGGGTTTGTCTCAATCGAGCAAGAAGCGAGGGGAAAAATAAACTTGATGACTTTCTTCGTGCCCTTTGCTTCTTCGTGGTGAAAATGATCTTTGTGTCTCCGTGCCTCTGCAAGAGAATAATGGATTTAAAATTTTAACCATACCGGTGCCAGACCATGAGGCGATAGCCATGGGCTTACTCTTATCACTTCGCCCTCCTCTTAAAGAGTCCCCCGGTCCATTCATTTTCAGAGGAGCTGAGTATTTCCTGGAAGCCTATCTCCTTGAATGATTTGCGAAGTTCGCGATAATCAGTTTTCAATATGCCGGCAAGTATCAGATATCCGTCCGGCTTGAGGATGGAACTGAGTTTTTCGCGGTTCTGGATAAGGACTCCGGAAATAATATTGGCGGCGATCACATCAAATTTGCTCTTGGTTTTCAGTTCTGAAAGTTCGGCTTCGAATATTTTTGCATCCGCTGAGGAAAGTTTGTTCAAAGCAAGGTTTTCCTTTGCTATAATCACCGATTCAGGATCAATGTCAAAAGATGTTACCGGATGGAATCCGAGTTTAACAGCCGCTATTGAGAGGATGCCGGATCCGCAGCCAGCATCCAGGATGGACATTCCCGTATTTTTTGATTTCCTTGAAACCCTGTCGAGCATTTTAAGGCAGAACCGGGTAGTTGCGTGCTTACCTGTCCCGAAACTCATCCCCGGATCAAGCTCGACTATCACTTCCCCTTTTTTCTTTTTGTATTTAAGCCATGTTGGTTTAATCACAACCTTTTTTGTGACATGCTGCACCTTGAAATGTTTCTTCCAGGCCTCGGCCCAGTCCTCCTTCTTTAATACATCCAGGACAGGCTTTGTCAGCTTAATCTTATTTTTAAACTTTTCCCTGATCCTGTTTATGTCCAAAGCTGTTTCAAGCGCTTTTTTCAGGTCGTCCGCATAGACGACATATTCAATGCTTCTTCTTTCCAGATCCATCCAGGTGCTGAAAACCAGACCGGAATCCAGCATGATTTTTTCGCAAACTTCCGAATTTTCAGACTTATCAAAAGTTTTGACACAGTATAATTTTTCTTTCAAATCATGACTCCAGCTTTTAAATTGTTTCCACAAATGTATTTTGGATGAAGAAATTAGCAAATAGAAAATCCAAACAAAAGAATCAACCACTAAATCCTATTTGAAGTTTAATCATAGTCATCCCACAGGATGACGGATTAATGGATTTATGGATTATTGGGTTTGAGTTCAAGAAAAACCATAGGTGCTGGATTTTAAGAAAAAAATTCATAATAGGCATTTCGGATTTCCCCCATATTGTGATTTTTGCATAACTCTTTGATTTGCAATAATCCATTAATCCAGCAATCCAATAATCCATGGGACGGTAGTGAAAATTAACTGGAACTTCTAAAATTGGCAATTGGCAATCAAAAATCAAAAACGACAAGATCTCCCTGGTTCTGGGTGCCAAGCCTGTATTATGCCGAAGGTATTCCGTATGTAGTTGCAATGACTGTTTCTGTGATAATGTACAAACGGCTTGGCATTTCAAACACTGACATTGCCCTCTACACCAGCTGGCTCTATCTGCCATGGGTAATCAAGCCGCTCTGGAGTCCGGTTGTTGAGATTTTCGGTACAAAACGACGCTGGATTTATCTTATGCAGCTTGTCATAGGCGCATCCTTCGCATGTGTAGCCCTGACAATTCCCGCCCCTGATTTCTTCAAGTACTCTCTTGCCATACTCTGGCTGATTGCCTTCAATTCGGCCACACATGATATAGCGGCCGACGGGTTCTACATTCTCGGGCTCGACACTCATCAGCAGGCCTGGTTCGTCGGTATCCGCAGTACTTTCTACCGGCTTTCAATGCTGACCGGACAGGGTATTCTTGTCATGCTCGCCGGTTTTATCGAAAGCAACACCGGACTTGGATCCGTTAAGATAAATGTATCTTCTGCAGTTCAAGAAAATTCCGCAATTATTCAATCCGCAGTCATAGAACCAGGATGTGCGGTTTTCACTCCGGACGAAAACAGTTCATTGAAACTATGCAGTTTTTCCGGAAACAATACTGTCATTCCAATCCAAAACTGCAACAAGGATGATCTCGCAAGTATAATCAGCAAAGCAAGGCAATGGAACGGGATTAAGGAAAACAAGGAAGAAAAGAATGACAAAGGATCATTATCCGATTGGTGGAAATCAAACATAACACTAAATCTTGAATCCACTATCACTAAATATTTCGGCAAAAATAAATCAGAAGTGAAAAAAGAGACCGGCAACTTCGGGATCGTCTATATCGGACTCAATAAAAAGCCCGAGGAAGGCACCAGGATTGTCGTAAATTTCGGACAGAAGAAAGGTGATAAAAGCATAAAGCTGATTGAAGGAGCCAGGAAGGAGTTCACAACAGAGAACTGGAACAAGCCGCTGATGTCCATAATACAATTGGATCCGCAGCTTAAGGCGGCGGCCAGCGCCGAATTCGTGGCTGTCTCAGGCAATATCAGGCTCTCATGGGGGATTGTGTTCATAATCATTGCAATCGCTTTTCTATTGTTCAGCACCTACCACTTCTTCATCCTTCCCTTCCCTGAAACCGACAAACCGAGCGGGCATGACCTGCACGGGAAGCTGGTCGCAGAATTCTTCAAACCTTTCGCGAGCTTCTTCCAGAAGGACGGGGTCATTGCAGCTCTGGGTTTCCTCCTTTTTTACCGCCTCGGAGAATCACAGCTTCTGAAACTCGCATCGCCATTCATGCTCGATTCACGGGAGTTGGATGGATTGAACATCACCACGGGACAGGTCGGCCTCGCCTACGGGACATTCGGTATATTGATGCTTACAATAGGAGGTATTTTCGGAGGGATTCTGGCGGCCAGGCATGGACTTAAAAGATGGATCTGGTGGATGTCCCTCTGCATAAACGTCCCCCATCTGCTTTATGTCTACATGAGCGTATGTCTGCCGGAGAATTTCGGACTCATCACCGCCTGTGTGGCCCTCGAACAGCTTGGCTATGGGTTCGGATTTTCAGCATACATGCTGTTCATGGTCTATTTCGTGGAAGACAGCGAATATAAAACAGCACATTACGCGATAATGACAGGATTCATGGCTCTCGGGATGATGATACCGGGAATGTGGAGCGGCTGGCTGCAGAGCCTTATCGGCTATCAGAACTTCTTCATCTGGGTGTGCCTTTGCATAATCCCATGTTTCATTGCGGTCAGCCTTGTCAAGATTGATCCGGAATTCGGGAAGAAGAAGGATCGATGATATAATTTTCCCGTAAAGAAAAACTTATTGGATATCCATAATCCTATCAAGCCCAGTAATTTTAAACCCTTCCTTGGCAAAAGCAGGGGTATTGACCATTGTTATTTTCATTTCCTTAGTTGCCCGTGCGGCTTTCAAACATATCCTGTAGAACGCAGAGGAAACGAAAGTAACTTCCCTTAAATCGAATACTGTGGGCAAACGACGGCGAAGTACTTGATCAAATACATCATTTTCAATTTCCGTTGAGCCCATGGTATCCATACGACCGTTAAAATAGCAGATCAAGCGCCCTCCAACTTCTTCATACTTAACCATAAAAAAACCTATCATTTTGAATTTTACATACTATGCAACTCAATATCCTGAAACCTCTTGAAATGTTTCCTGTCAAAAGTCTTAATCACAGAAATCTTGTGCTTTTTCATATAAGCATAGGAATAGGCATCTATGAAATCAACATTTTTTTCTTCATAAATCTTAACAGCTAGAGCCACAAGATCGGCATTTTCCACGGTAAGATTAGGCGTTGAAAGTATTCCTTGGATGAATTCGGAAACCTGAGTCTTGGATTTCTCATAGAATGACTCAAGGGTCCATACAATCTCCGCTATTACAAGATCGGATGTTATCAGCTTATATCTTCCTTCAATCGAATTTTTGAAGAATTTTTCAGCATCTTCCCCAAGTTCAGGAGGATCCCACAGAACAAACCTGAGGAAAACATTCGCATCTATGTAAATTTCCTTCATTTTGAGAGCCCTGAAATCTTTTCTGCTATTTTGAGTTTTAGTTTCTTACGCACAGTCTTATAATCAACATGGGATTTATCGGCTTTAAAAGCAGCCTTGAAGTCAAGAAGTGTTTTATTTGCTGAATTCAGAAAAACTTTACCTTCCGAAATATTGAAACTGACCAGGTCATGGGGAGAGATCCCTAGGAATCTCCTTATTTGCAAAGGAATTGTAGTCTGTCCTTTTACTGTAACCCTGCTGAGATTCATAATCATTCCTTACTTTTTATAAATAAAGTAATACCTTATATGAAATCTTCAAGAGAATCTTATTTCCTCGCAATGGCCTTCACCTGCAGAACGCCTTTTGCGAATTTCGCATCGAGGAGAGTTCCTTCCGGGACATCGGGATCTGTAATTACTGTTCCAGCCATACTGTCGCTTATAATAGCATAACCTCTCTGAAGTACAGACTCTGGATTCAGGTTTTTTAGCCTGCTTTTGAGGTCGGATGTCCTGGACTTAAGCCTTTCCCTGTAAAGGCTGAACAGGCTTTCCATCCTGCGCGACAGTTCATCAATTCTCTGCTGTCTTTCCCTTAGCAGATGAACGGGCTCTTTAAATACGTAACTTTGAGAGGCGTTCTGGAAGCGGCGCTTGAACCTTTCAAGTGTTATTTCAATCGATGATTTCAAGCGCCTCCTGAAGTCTGAAATCATTTCAGCGAACTCCTCCTGCTTCCCTATGACAAGCTCGGCTGCGGACGACGGGGTGGGGACACGGAGATCGGATACAAAATCGCAAATTGTGAAATCTATTTCATGACCGACTGCGCTTATGACTGGGATCTTGCTCACCGCAATTTCACGCGCCAGAACTTCCTCGTTGAAAGGCCAGAGATCTTCAAGGCTGCCGCCGCCGCGGGTTATGATTATAACATCAACCCTGCTTTTCTCGTTGAAGAAACGTATGCCTTTGGCGAGATCCTTCTCGGCGCCCCTGCCCTGAACCGCAGAGGGATAAATCTTTATATTCAGGTTAGGAAAACGCCTGCTTATGATCTGGAGTATGTCCCGTATGGCGGCACCGTCCGGAGAAGTAACTATCCCTATTTTACGCGGAAGAAGGGGAATCGGCTTTTTCCTTGATTCGTCAAACAGCCCCTCGGCAGCCAACATGCTTTTAAGTTCTTCAAAGCGTCGCTGGAGATCCCCTACGCCTTTGGGCCGTATCATTTTTATTATGAATTGATATTCTCCCCTGGCCTCATAGACAGACAGCCTCCCAAAAATTTCAATTTTGGAGCCAACTGCAAGATCCAGCTTCTTCGCCTGAGCCGCTCCACCGAAATAAGCGGCCTTCAACTGTGTCTTCTCATCCTTCACAGTCATATAGACATGCCCTGACCGGTGCATGCTCAGGTTACCGATTTCAGCTTCCAGCCAGAACGGCGTAAAGCATCCTTCGATGACTTCCCTGAGTGATGCGTTCACTTCGGAAACAGACCAGACTTTTTCTTCCTGCATGTGTATCCCTTGTTATTAATGCCTAAAATCAACCACAGAGACGCAAAGGCACAGAGAATTTGTTTTTTTATCCTTAATACAAGAGGATTTGGAGTTTATCAACAAGTCAACACAATTATTGATATCTCTTCATTTCCCCCGTCATTAAAATACCTTTGTGACTCTGTGCCTTTGTGGTTAAAATTGCCATGCGGTGGACTTAACCGGCTACCGCCTGGACTTGTCAATTTAACCTTCCCCTGCCAGTTTACCTGGCAGGAAAGGGAGATTGTAGAGCTAAGGGAACGTCCCTTAGCTTCCCCATCTTTACCTCCTGCGGTAGAAGCCCGCAGCGGGGCCAATAAATACAATTTCCTATACGTCAAGTTAGAGTTTTCAGAACAGCTCCGATTATATGAATCGTATTGTTGGTAATGAAAAAACCTAATGTCCATATAATCTCAAAATACATGAAAACCAATATGAAAAGAACTACAGTAATTCCATTTTTAAGTTCCGCGTTGACATTATGGATTCCAGGAAAGATAAAGGAGAAAACATTGAACCCGTCCAGTATTGGAATAGGAAGCATATTGAATATGAAAAGCACGATGTTCAATGCAGCGCCAAGAGATAAAAGCATTATCGCGCCGTATCCAACACTACCAGTGTTATGACCAATATTCGGATTAAATGTTGCGACAACTGAGGCAGCTATTGCAAAAATTACAAAGAGGATAAAATTCATGAAAGGTCCGGCAAACGACACAAGGGCATCGCTGTACTTGTGTTTCATCCTGGATGGATTGACAGGAACCTGTCCCCATGAAATCCCAATCACCATAAGCATTATAATTGAAAACAATCCCATCTGTTTCATTGGATTCAGCGTAAGATGCCCCTGGTCTGCGGCGGTACTGTCACCCTGCCACAATGCCACCCTTGCATGCAGATATTCATGACAGCATATCGAAAAAACAACCAGAGTAACCCACATAAGGTAAGTATTGGGATCACTGAACAACAATTTTATGAACATGGATAATCCTTATATTACGATTTGATTTCCCAGTACTGATAAGCCGGTGTTTCATAAGGGTGGGAATTCTTTAAAGCCTCAATCACATTGGTGATATATTTAGAATCGCAGACAAGTTCGACCTTGTATTCCCGAACTTTCTCCATCCTGCCTTCTCCCCCTATGAATGGTTTGCTGCCTTCACATGGACGGAACTGTCCTGTGCCTGCGGTCTGCCAGGAACAGCAGTCATAATTGCCTATCTTCCCGGCACCGGCTGCGAAAATCGCAGATTTAACCTTTTCAATATGAGTCTCGGGAACATAAAATTCCAGTTTGTACATCATATCGCCGTCCTCAAGAATAAAAATTCTGTTTCTCCGAAACTGCGTCTTTTCACTGACTTCCACATCCCGGATTCAGATAGAATGCCGTTTATTACTTCGAGTCTGCGGTTACCCGGCAGCTCCCATACAAGCAAGGAACCTGCCGCCCATTCTGCGAACTTCGCATCTGAAAGAAGCTTCCTCAGAATTTCCTCTGAATCAGCATAAGGTGGATCCGCAAAAACAATATCCGCATGCGGAATCCGCAAATAGGCATGCAAGACATTTGAACAGATAACTTTCATTTCGGATTCGACACCGGCTTTTGCGACTTTAGCAATGTTTTCCGTGATGATATTGCAGTTTTTGGATTCGGATTCGAGAAACCACACCTCTGCGGAGCCTCGGCTGGCGGCTTCAAGTCCGACAGCGCCGGTTCCGGCAAACAAATCAGCTATTTTAAGTCCTGCAAAGCTTCCCATACTGTCAAAAAGAGCTTTCCTCGACCGTCCAAGCGTGGGCCTTACCGTAAAGCCTTTCGGCACCGTCAGATGTATTCCCGAAGCAATCCCACCTATTACCTGCATATGATTTCCTTTTTAAATTTCTCTGCTTTTTCACTGTCTCCGATACAATTGCATGAGTCGACCATCATTTTAACCATTGCAACGTATCCTTCAAGTGATCCAAATGAATTTTCTTTAAGATCGGGTTTTATTTCTTCGAATATCTTCAATGCCTGCTGCTTGTCTCCGGTCTTATATAGGGCAAAGGCCTTGGTGTATTTCGCCTTGAGTATTATCTTGGCGTATCCCTTTTCGGTTTCCAAACCTTCCTGCCGTGAAATGATCCTTTCGGAGATCTTGACCGCCTCAGCATAATTCCCCCTTGAAAGCTCGACATCTCCAAGTGCACCCAGGGCAATGTAGCTCGGAGGCTCATGAACACAAGCAGCTGTCAGCACCGAACAATAGTCCCGCCACATATCGGAATAAACTATGTTCATGAAGGCAAAAGCCATTATATAGAGGATTCCCCCATATGTCATAAGTTTCAGATTGATGACGCTCCTCTGTTTTTTTTCAGCGGATGAAATCTTCCTGAAAGTGTTTATAATAAGCCCCCCAACCATGGTCCACAGGAAAGCCGAAGGTATGTAACTGTACCTGTCAGCATAGTCAATGGCCCCGAGCGGAAGAAATCCAGCCACCGGTGCAAGAGAGGCCAGAAAACAACAGAACAGAGGAACAACCCCGTTCCTGAAGTACATCTTGTTTATTAGAAAGAAGTACATCGCCGCCGCAATCAGGACAATGTAGCAGGAAGCCGTCGCAAATATTTCCGAGGATGAGAGAGTTACACGCGGGTATATGGGTGACGGCCAGCCGGAGGCAAAGGCGGTCCGGACGTACCAAGCCACATTATGCACCAGCACATAAGCCTGCCTCGACAGTGAAATCCCCTCCCTGTTGATGTCCTGCGACATTATTGTGACCGGCAAAAAGACTGCAGCCACCAGGAGAAAAGGCCACAGCTTCCTTATCCATGCCTTCGGATTGAACTTGTTTTCGGCAACGTATTCACAGACAATGAACACTAAAGGAAGACTTATGGCCATTGATTTCGAAAGCATCGCAAGGATAAAAAGAATCAATGGAATCAGAGGGAATTTCTGGCGGTCACCGGCAATGTAGAAATAAAAGCTCCAGAAATAGAACGCCGCACACATCACGTCTTTCCTCTCCGAGATCCACACTACCGATTCAACCCTCTGTGGATGAATGGAGAATATCAGAGTAAGGGCAAAGGCGAGCCATAAGTTGATCCCGAACCATTTCATTATGTTGAAAACCGCCAGGACAGCCATCGTGTGCCAGAATATGCTCTGGATATGCTAGCCGACGCCATCAAGTCCACATACCGCATAATCCAGCATGTATGAATACATCGTAAGGGGCAGATAGCATCCTTCGCAGGGATGCCCGAACCAATATATCATGTTATCCAAAGTCGGCTGAAGCCTCTCGGTGTTGCAGGACACATAGGCATGATCATCCCAACCTTCAAGAAGGGGGAATGATGCTGAAAAAGAATAGACCGATGCAGTCAGGAGCACCAGCAGCGCCTGGGGGAAATATTTCCATTTGAATAACAGGTTCACCAAAACTTTGTCCTTGAATAATTTCAAAAAACAATATTATGATTGAAATCCAGTGTTACTTGAAATCAGGAAGACAGTTTTTCAGCTCCGCAGGGAATCTCCTGTTGCCGAATATCCCGATCTTGGCAAAATAGAATTCAAGGGAAGTTTTAAGGCATCCGATCCCGTAGACCACGCTCCGGGTGAAATTTATGCTCGATGCCTCCGGGAAATACTTCGTAGGACAGCTTATCTCCGCCACCTTGCATCCTGCCCATATTATCTGTGCGAGCATCTGGTTGTCGAAGATAAAATCATCTTCGTTCCTGTCAAGAGGCAGCTTCATGAGAAGCTCTTTTGAAAACGCCCTATATCCTGTATGGTATTCCGAAAGTTTCGCCCCAAGGAAGATATTTTCGACAAGTGTAAGGATTCTGTTGTTGATGTATTTCCACCTGGGCATTCCACCCTTGAGGGAGTACCCTCCCAGAATCCTGGATCCCAGTACGCAATGGTAGAGGCCGTTGGCTATCAGTGAGGCCATAGCGGGTATAAGCATCGGCGTATACTGGTAATCCGGATGGACCATTATGACAACATCGGCCCCTTCCTCGAGTGCAAGTCGATAGCAGATTTTCTGATTGCCCCCGTATCCAAGGTTTTTCTCATTTCTGAAAACCCTGACATTTTTGAGTTTCTCTGCAATATCAGCTGTCCTATCGCTGCTTGCATCGTCAACCAGTATCACAAGATCGACACAGTTCTGAGCCATCACCTCTTCATAAGTTTGAACAACTGTCTTCTCGGCATTGTAAGCCGGCATCACAACCACTACTTTTTTGCCATTATACATGTTTTACACCTAATCAATATAATTATGTCAGGTAATTTACTGAGGTAAATGTTTTTGACAAATAGAGTGAGAAGGATTGCCCTGCGAAATTCGCAGTAATATATTGCCGGTAATCGACTCATGGAGGATGTTTTATGAAAATTCTTTTTATCGGCGGTACTGGAATCATAAGTTCGGCATGCTCGGAGCTAGCCATCAAACGCGGAATGGAGCTGCATATAATCAACCGTGGCATTTCCCAAAAGATGCCTCCTCCAAAAAGGGCGCACCTGTTAAATGCGGATATCAGGAACGAGCCAGGCAAGGTCTCTGACTATTTAAGGGGCGAAAGATTCGACGCAATAGTTGACTGGGTGGCATTCACAGAATCAGATATTGAACAGGATATAAACCTTTTCACCGGCAAAACAAAGCAGTTTATTTTCATCAGTTCAACCACAGTTTATCATAAACCGGCCCAACATTATGTAATAACAGAAAACAATCCCCTAGGCAATCCTTTTTCCGAATATGCAAGGAACAAAATAGCCTGTGAGGAAAGACTTATGATGGAATACGTGAAAAAGGGATTTCCGGCAACAATAATCCGTCCATCGCTCACCTACGGTTTTTCACAAATCCCGCTTTGCGGCGGAAGCTGGAATTATCCCTATACCCTGATAAACCGTATGAAAAAGGGCAAAAAGATAATAGTTCCAGGCGACGGGACATCTCTCTGGACACTCACATGGAATGCGGATTTCGCAAACGGTCTTATCGGATTGATTGGCCATAAAAAGGCGATTGGCGAGGCTTTCCACATAACTTCCGACGAAGTTCTGTCATGGAACCAGATTTTCCTGGAAGCTGGCAGGGCTGCAGGAGTTGAACCGAAGTTAATCCATATTCCATCAGATCTGCTCGCAGCCTACATCCCAAGATTGACAGCAAGCCTCATAGGAGATAAAATCAACAGTGTTGTCTTCGACAATCGCAAAATCAAAAAGTTTGTCCCCGGTTTCAAGGCGGAAGTCAAGTGGAGCGAAGGCGTACGAAAAGCGATAAAATGGCATGAGAAAAAGCCGGAACGCCAAATTATCGACAAAGAGGCGGACAAGATGTTTGACAGGATCATTCATGAGTATGGCAAAGCATGGCCTGCCAAAAGGAATAATTGACGATAACACAGCTACTCTATTTCGACTAGGGTTTCCTCACCTGTCTTAACAGTGAACTTTATATATTTCCCCGAACTGCCGCACGAGATGACATAATCTCCTGGGGAAAGGGATTTAACGACTGTTTCTCCGCTTGAGTCTGTAAGGCATATTCCAAGATCACAGAGAGACCTGTAGCTCGGAGAGAATTTTCCAAGACGCAACACATCCTTTCCTTCAGCCGTTTTAACGGCTATCTTGTCTGTATCAATCTTTTTTGAACCAATGTTTTTCAATCTGACGCTTCCGGCCTGACGCAGCACCGCATCAAAAACTGTATCTCCTTTTATATCCAGTTCAGCTGTCTCCACGGAATAATTCTTCATCGAGGCAAACAACCTGTATTTCCCTTTCGCCAATGGAATATCGAATGCGTATGAACCATTTTCGGGATTGACGGAGGCGGTGGCCACCGGCATTTCATTTTCATTGACTGCAATCACCTGTGCGAAGTTCGCAGGCTTTCCTGAGTCAAGAAGTATTTTACCTGAAACCTTGAAACCACTTTCAATTCTAATATCCAGAATTCTTTCTTTCCCATCTATTTCAATCCCGTTCAGGAAAGCCATCCCTTTTGAATGCCAGACGATAATATTGAATTTCCCAACCGGTATTTCCGGAACGGAGTACGATCCGTCACCGGCGGTTTCACCAGAAGCGGTCAGAAATAAAGTATCAAAGTTACAGTTTGCCGGGACAAATTCCAAGGAGGCTTCAGAAGCGGGTGTACCGTCCGGAGCGGTTATCTTACCTTTGACAACGCCTGCGAAAAGCTTCAGGGCCAACTCCTGGGCCGGATCATTTATTTCAATTCTTCCAGAACAAATACCGTCTTTAGCAGTAGCGGTATAAATGAATTTGCCGGCTCCAAGACCTTCAATCTCAAATATTCCATTTTCATCGGATTTCGCCTGTTTCGCAGTGGTGGAAAATGAGAGGACATCCTTCAATTCAGGAACTGCCCCGTCCGGAGGAGCGGTCATAAATGCTATTTCAGCATGCAAAGGTTTGGCATTTCGCGTTATTGTTCCTTTCGTCTGAACCGGATTTGTTCTATTTGCTCCAGCTCCAAGGATTAAATCGCCAGTGCCTGCATTAATCAATGATACAATGACTCCGCTGGAAAGCTTCCCGTCGGTTTTGACATACCAGGCAATGGAATATTTCCCTGTCGGAACTATAGGAATCTCGAATTTTCCCTGTTCCCCTGTCTTGGTTTTCACTGCCACACCAGGATTGTCCACATTGAAGATGTTAATAAAACCGTCGGAGGCGGGATTTCCGTTCGCGTCAAGAACGGATCCCTTCAGTTTCACCGTCTCGGGAATTTCAATTTTGATTTCCTCCGAACTGTCTTTTCTAACTTCAATCTTCTTTTCAGCCAAAAGGATGCCTGGCCTACCCGCAGTAATCACGTAAAGCATTACTGTTCCTTGTGCCAGACCGTCCATCTTGAAATTTCCGGATTCGTCCGTAAACGGTTGCTTCTCCGAATCACCTCTGCCGGTTTCAGCATCAATATTTAAATCAAACATATTAATTATAGGTTTTTTATCCTTGACGAGAAGGCCTTTTACTGGTTTACCTGTCGGATCTATGGTTTTCCCGGATATTGAAAACCCTTTCATAAGCGTAATAGTTATGGGTGATGCAGGGACCCCTTTGTCCTCGGAAAGATCAACGGTACTCTTCCCTGGAATAAGAGGCGGATTGATTGCTGAAACCACATATTTGCTTCCCTGTCGCAGAGTAACTGAGAATTTCCCATCACTCCCGCTTTTGATTGAATCTTTTCCCGGACGGCTGAAGTTGTAGTTCATCGATGCGAATTCCGCGCGTTCTGATTTTATTTCAGCGCCTGCAACTGGTTTTCCGTCCTCATCAACAGCTGTGAATTCGATTTTATGGCTGGGTGAAAGGGTTATGATAATTCCTTCACTGCCGGCCTTCACCCCTGAAATCGAGGAAATCGGACCAATTGAAAAGTCCTCGTTTATTTTCAGGTCGAACTTTCCTTCAGGCAAACCGGAGACACAGAATCTTCCTTCATTGTCTGTTTTTCCGGTTTTATAGATGTAATCGTTGACATCCGAACCGCTCTTGCCGGATATGCTGACTGAAAGACCTGGCACTCGAGTGGTGTCGGCCTCGAAAACCTGCCCAGATATGCTGAGTCCCTTTTCCAGTTTAACTGTAATGTCGTTTTTAATCTGAGGCCCAGCTTCAGCTTGGACGCTTGCTTTCATCCATCCCTCATGTTCTACAGAAATCACATATTTCCCGGGTAGAAGATTTCCAAATATGAAAGTTCCGTCATCCCCAGAACTTTTATATTCGTGAGACATGGAACTGTAGGGAGAACTCATCTTCTTATCGGCAAGTGAGATGTTCATGCCGACACTTTTCACCGGATTTGAGTTCTCATCAACCACTTTCCCACTGATTTCAAATGTTTCAACGGTTTCAGCCACGGTTTCGGCTGTCCTTCCCGATTCTAAGACAATAGATGAATTTGTCTTAGGAAGATTCCTGTCACCCTTGATCTCAAGCCTGTATTTACCTGGCTTAAGACCTTTAAATAAAACTTTACCGTCTTTGACAGCATTTGTGTGGGATGTGGAATAATTCCTTTCGCCTTCCGAAATCAAAGTCACTGTAATGTTTTCAGGTAATTTAATGCCTTCTTTTGCCCTGGATAGCGACACCTCAAGTCTGCCGGCTGAAACAACAGTCACTTTGCATTCTGTGGTTTTTTCAGGAGAACATGTAACTTTAATTCCATCTCTAGAACAAAGTACATAATCGTCTCCGGAGACATAGATGTTTTGTTCCCCTGTTCCGAGTCCTGATAGCTTGAAGGAACCGTCGGCCCCGCTGACTGCAGTTTTACCACTTGTCATCAATTTAATTCCCGATACCGGTTTGCCGTCGGCAGTCTCCACTTTCCCTTTAATACAGCAGTCAGGCTTCATCTTGAACTCCGCGTAATTGAAATCATCCGAAACGGATACTACTGCAGGTTCGCTGAAAAGGTTTTCAGAGTCTACCCATATCTTATATTCACGTGCTGCAAGATCCTTGAACTCGAAACTGCCGTCGGATGAGGTCTTTGTCACGGCCGCCTTCCTGTGATGGCTGCATGTGTATTTCTTCAGTCTGATTTCGGCTTTTACCTCGGCTCCGGCAACTGGGTTGTTCTTTTCATCCCTGACTTTTCCGGACAAGGAGCAGTTCCTTTTCAGTTCTATTATGCCGAGATCCTCGGATTTTGAAACATGCGAGAAGCCTTCATAGATGAACCCTTCTTTTTCCTTGTCGGTTATTATAATCTCATAGCCTTTTCCGTCATCGGGTATGTCTAAGGCAAAAACCCCATTATCTTCTGTAACCGATATTCTTCTGAATTTATCCTGACTGACATTGTCATCCCCCCCCTGAGTTTCCGCAATTGCAAAGATTCCTTTGACTGGAGCTTTATTCTCCGGATTTATGGTTTTGCCTTTGATTTGTCCGGCCAAAACGGAAGTGAAAGCTGCGAAAACCGCAAACAGAATGAATGCGGAAAAAAATTTAAACCTTATGCCATCCTTCATATTCATCTATAGGTTCCTTTTGTACTTCATAGGCGCCAAGGTGGCATTCCATGATTTCTTTTCCTGACCGTAGTATTTCGCGAGCTGTCCTGTTCTCATGGTTCCCCCCACCGGTTAACATAGGTAGATTTCACATTACAACAATAAGGCATAGTGAAAAAAATCGCAAATGCTCCAATGGAAATATTTACGTTGAAGCATATTGTAGGCAAACAACATCACCAATATTATTAAAAACCATATAAACAACAGGATTTAAAATGATTAAATTTATTGTCGTATTCGTTTCGATGCTCCTTTCCACAGTTCTTTTTTCACAGGATGCATCGCTTCTCAATTATGTTCCTAAGGATATCGACGGGTTTGTTTATTTGAATGTCCAGGATATGCTCAATCACCCCAAGGTCAGGGAGTTTATTGATTCATCCGACAAGAAAAAGGAGCAGGAGGAATTCAATGAATTCAAGAAAGATCTTGAATCCAACGGGGTTGATCTCTACAAAGCTTTCTCCGCAGGAGTGATTTATTTCAGAATGAAAGGAGAGAGCGGAGGTGCTGTTAAAACCTCGATAAATGAAAATCTTCTGAAAGCCATTCTCGAGAAATCAGAGAAGACAAAGGGCAAACTTAAAAAATACGCGCACAAAGGCAGGACCATCTATTCGATTGAAAATCAAAAAGCGGGTTCAGCATCCCTCCAGGCTGGAGACACTTCCGATGAACCAGCAGCAAAAAATCCTGCAAATGAGACGTATTTCTCATATGCGTCTCCTGACATAATTGTTGTTTCCAATGTGAAAGAAGAGATCTACAAGATGACGGCCATGCAGGACAGTTCGAAAGTTTCCGGAAATACAAAGCTGATGAACTTCAGTTCCAAGATTGACAAGACTTCGACCGCATGGGGTGTTTTCGAATACAATGCCCCTGAAAAGAAAACTCCACAGGATGGAGCATCCCCTGATTTCTCGCAGATGCTTCCTTTTGACAATATAACCGGCGGTTCATTTGCGGTCATGTTCAGCGGGGAAAAGAAGGATTCAGTCAATACAAACATCAGGATTTCATGCCGTGAAAAGGCCAAGGCGCAGATGCTCACGATGCAGCTTCAGGCGATGGTGATGATGGCTATTCCGAACATGTCCAGGGGAAACATGCAGCTTACTGAAGAACTTACAAAGGCGTTTAAATTCACGAATGAGGAAAATGACATTGCCATAAGCTTCGAATTCACCCCATCAATACAGGAACAGCTCAAAAAGGCGGCCGAGGAAATGGCCAAGATGTATGCCAGACCTTCCGGAGAAATTGCTGAAAAAGACGCAAATGCCGCAGAGCCTGCGATCAAAATATCCGAGAAACCGGAATCAAAGCCAAAACAGGCCTTAGATTCTAAATAGGTGTCTTTCAGATAATAGGAAACCTTTGCAAACTCACATTGCTCCCGGGACGTCGATAGTGAGGGTTTTCAGACCGTCCGCGAGAATGTCCCTTGTCCTGCAGCAGAGGGCAAGCCTGGTTATCTTCAGTTCATCGTTGTCCGCATTAAGGACTGAATGCTCCCTGTAGAAACGGTTGAAAGCCTTCGCCAGTTCAAGGAGGTATTCGCAGAGCGTAGAGCAATCCATTTTCTCAGCGGACTGACGCAGTATATCATGATACTTGGAGATTCGCACCGAGAGTTCTTTTTCCTCGTGAGAACATGCCAGTTTCCAGTTGACATCGTCTTTTATCGCAAGCCCGGCTTCGTTCGCCTTCCTTTCAATTGAATTTATCCTTGCACAGGCATACTGGACATACGGGCCCGTATCTCCCTCAAACTTAATGGATGCCTGCGGATCAAACATTATGGTTGTCTTCGGATTGAACTTCAGGAGATTGAACTTGATTGCGCCTATGCCTATTATTTCGGATCTCTTGTCAATATCATCGGGAACTTTTCCTTCGCCGACGCGTTCCATGGTTGCGGATTTCGCAAGTGTGACCATTTCGTCGAAAAGGTCGTCGGCATCAACAACCGTGCCTTCACGGCTCTTCATTTTCCCTGTGGGAAGGTTCACCATTCCATATGCGAGATGGTAGAGGTTGTCGGCCCACTTATAACCCATTTTCTTCAGTATCGCGAAAAGAGTTTTAAAATGATGGATCTGCTCGTCACCTACGACCCATATCTGGATATCCGGAGCGTTGTCCCTGTATTTCAGGAGGGTGGTCCCGAGATCCTGTGTCATGTAAACACTTGTCCCATCGGCGCGCAGAAGCACTTTTTTACCGAGTTTAACATCCTCTAGGTCAATGAGGACTGCACCATCCTCCCGTTTGAAGAAGGTTCCTTTTTTGACACCCTCCTCTACAAGATCCTTGCCGAGTAAGTATGTCTGGCTTTCGAGATAGGTATGCTCAAATTCTATTCCCATGCGGGCATACGTCTGTGCGAATCCCGCAAAAACCCAGTTGTTCATCTTCTGCCAGAGCGATTTCACCTCTTGATCGCCGGCCTCCCATTTTTGAAGCATGTCCTGGGCGGAACGCCCGATTTCAGTCTGCAGGAAAAGCTCCTCATCAGTTTTATCTTTAAGTTCCTGATTTTTTTCCTTAAGTTCGGCAAGCTGTCTTCTCAACTCCTGATCGAATTTCACATAAAAATCGCCTACGAGGTGATCTCCTTTCTTTCCGGAGCTCTCAGGGGTCGCGCCGTCTCCGAAACGCTGATATGCAATCATTGATTTGCAGATATGGATGCCCCGGTCATTTACAAGATTTATCCTGACAACATCATGCCCCACGCGCTTCATGAGGGAGGCCAGGGACATTCCTATGGTGTTGTTGCGAACATGGCCGAGATGCTGGGGTTTGTTGGTGTTGGGCGCTGAGAACTCAATGAGGACTTTCTGTTTTTTGCTTTCCGGAATAACCGAAGGGCCCAGGATTTCATTTATTTTAGCTACAGTATCCCTGTGAACCGCCTCCCCGGTGAGAGTGACATTGACAAACGCCTTGACCTTTTCGGCCTTTTCAACATCAGGATGAGAGGAAAGGAATTCAGCTGACTCCACGGCCACTTGATCAGGGCTCTTCCTGAAAATCTTAGCGAACCGGAAACAGTTTACAGTGATATCCCCGTTCATTTCAGCCGGGCATATGTCCGGAGTTATCTCCCAGTCGTTTTCGGGCTTGGCATCGGGATATTTTTCCGAGAGGAACAATTTCAAATCGTCAAGACATTTATAGTTCATTTAAGCCTCTAGTTTATATTACAATTGCCATGTTTTATTTTTCCCAGGTGAAAAATCAGTTCTCCCTGAAAAAAAATATCAGGTTAAATTAAATCATAGTCTGACAAGAAGAATCACTCCGGCAAGCAGGATAAGTGTTTCCGCGGCCGCTCCTGCCATTCCGACAATTTTCGCAGTGACTCCGCCGAATTTAATTTCACAGTAATCTTTGAATTTACCTGATAGAAGATATGCCAGGATCAGCACGATTATCACAGCCGGCGAATAGCTCCACCCGACAATGAAGGATATTGCTCCTGCAAAAAACCAGGCGAGTTTTTCCGCGCGTTCCTCCTCGGCTTCAAAGAAAGGCTGCGAAGTTCGCAGGTCCCGCGCCGTAGCCATTTTTGCGACAACCGCATACGAAACAGCCATTGTCACGATAAGCCATGTTGTGCGTTCATAGTATATAAGAAGGGAGACGCAGGCAATTTTCAGAATAAAAACCGAGAGGAAAAACATCAGGCCGGGAGCGGTTTTACACAATGATGGTTCTTTTTCAACTGCGGCAACGAGTTCAAGCTCCCTAAGCCCCTGGATCCTTGCCTCGAAAAATGAAACCATGGCATTAAAGTTTTTGCCGAGGGTCACCATTTCAAGACCTATGACAATAAGGATGGCGGATACCGCCGCTGCGGAGGTCAGTGACTGAAACCTACTCAGTATCCATATGATGCAGTACGCCGCATAACCAAGAAGGGCTCCTACAATCGGAAAACAGGCCAGAGTGCGCAGGGAATCTCCTTTCGGCTCCTCATCCTCATACCACAGGCCGATATTCGGAAAAGGGATTTCGAGGAGAAGATTCCATGCTGATACCAAAGCGCCCAACCAGGTTCTTTCCATAATGCAGTTTTTCAGTTTTAGTTTTGTTAAAATTTTTTGTAATGTACCTTAAAGGCCATGGTTTTGCAATTACATATGGGCCATCAGAGTATTTCAGAGTATTTCCTCTGCATGAAAGCATGGACAAAACTTGCGAGATCCTTCCTCCTCCTCCCCTCCGGTAGAATCGGCTCAAGTATATGAATTTCAACCTTTATCGAAGGTCTTCCCAGTATATACCAGCAATGAGGGAGGAGGGTCATGTCCCCATACCAGCAAAGCGTAGGCTCTCCAGGTTTCTGAATATATCTGATGAGCACCGGGTATATTTTGTGGTTGCCTGAAGACACCGCTTCAAAAGGAGTGGATTTGAAAGGAAGAATTCCTGCACCGTCGGAACTTGTACCCTCCGGATATACAATTAAATTCACCCCGTGCTCAAGGGTTTCACGGTATTCGGCAAGAGTCTTATGTGAGCTCTGTTTCGATTCCCTGTTGACCCAGATCGGTCGGCTGATAGCAAGAACCCATCCGAGCAGAGGCCATGATGCAATTTCGGCCTTCGGGGCGAAACGGATCGGAAAAACAGATGCATGCGCGATAATGTCCAGGTAGCTCTGGTGGTTTGCGACAATTATACCGCCTTCTATTTTGCCAGGGTCTCCATAAACCCTGATCCTCATTCCAATTATCTTGGATATTCCCCATCCCCATAGGCGAGATATCGTCGTAACCCTTTTTATTCCACGCCATCCTCCAATACCGGCCAATATTCCCAGCGTTGATGCAATTGGAAACCATATGAGCAGAAGGAGAATCCTGATTGTACGCCTTATGAAAGTCATCACTGGACAAAATGCCTCGCGTATCGTTCCGGGACTTTCTGTTTATCGACTATGATAAGAAAGTCTATTGTTCCAAATTCGTTGTCCAGGGCTGGATCTCCGCATATTTTGCAGCCGAGCCTGAGATATCCTTTAAAGAGTGGGGGTAAAAATCTTTTTAGTGCGGTTTCATCCTGAAGGAGCTTCTGGATTTCCTGTTCCTGGGAGTTTTTAAGTTTATACTGGCTGCGCGGTACAGCTTCGAGGATTTCAGACATGAGATGTTTTTTTTGGAAATATCCATGCAGGGCCCAACCCACCGCGGGATTCATTATTTCCAGGCTGACACAGCCAAGCATGTATCTGAGGGCTGCCCTGTTTAAAAGCTCGCCTATCCCTCCCCACATAAGAGCTACGATCGCCCCTGTGCGATGTTTTGGTGCGACACATGATCTACCGAGTTCCATACAGCATTCAGCAATGTTGCTAAGCCCCTTGACTTCAAACTCCCTGGCAGAATAAAAACCTTTTCCAGTACTTGCAATAGAACCAAGATGAACCCGGTAAGTCCCGATTACTTTTCCTGTTATCTTTTCAATCACAAGCAGGTGCAGGCAGAATTCATCAAATTCATCGGAATCAATACCCTTATTGTTGCACTCTTCAAGGCCTTTCCCCTGTTCAAGATTGAAAACCTCATAGCGTAGGCGGAGCGCTTTCTCCACTTCCACAGGGTTCTCCGCAAGCTTTACAAGAAAACTATCCGTCTCCAGCAGAACGGAAGGAGTAATTATATGCTTGATTGAACAGTTGTTAAGAATCACCTTCAATTTTCCATAATTAAATGGTTTTGAAATTATGCATGACTAAACATACACCTGCAAAAATTAATAGCACGGCAAGGGTGTACCTAAGGTAATGGACATATTTGTCGGCCTTCTTTCTTATTTTCCAAAAAAGGAAACCGGCGGAACTGAAAGTCAGCAAGGAACCTGCAAATATACCGGTTATAAAGGATATCTTGTAACTCACAAAATCGGGGAACAAAAGAGAAAAAACAGTCATAAGCGTAAGAAACGCGGCAATGTTCCCGGGATGAAGCAGTGCTGCAAGAAACGCCGCCATCACTGGGGCAAAATGGCTGATAATCCATCTGGATGAAGGGTTTTTAACTTCTTCCTTGGTGACTATCCCCCTGTGGGTAATAAAAGTGACTATGATTGTCCCGACACCTACAACTATCACTGCTATTCCTGCGGTGAAAAGCCCGACCTTCTCATAGTTTTTGAGGAAGCTTTTAAAAGAACTTGAAAAAATTGTTGAAAAGGCGGCCAGGGCCGCGTCACCCATAGCTGCGGCCAGGATCGTGGCATAGAGTCTTTTCCTGGAATGCGCAAGTGCCGCGTCCGCAACCATTGCACCGGCGACCCCGACAGGAGCACCGAGAATTATTCCTGCGCACAGGGATGCAAGAAAGATTCTGACAAAACCCATTTTATTCCTTGTCCTTTTGAGTCGGAACGGATGCAAGCTCAATCCAGTTCAGGTCGGCCGAGGCTTTACCACCAGTATATTGGCTGTTGCATGATATGCTTACATATACATCTTCAGGATAATAACCCCACGCCTTGTAGAAATCTTCCGCAACATTCCTTTCCTCTGTGAACCATTCACCTGCGGCATCTTCCTTATTCCTCAGGGTGAACCATTTTATCTTGATGGTGCCTGCACCGTAAGCGCAGTTCCCCTCCAAACCTTTCGGAGTGTCGGTATCCCATCTGTATGAAACGCTTTTCTTTAAAAACAGGTTTCCGGTTCCCAGATAAATACCAATTGACTGGTCATCCTTCTTCTCATATCTGCCGTCTGCCCCTTCTGGCAGGACATTCACCCTCCAGCACCAGCGCAGGATCGGAGTTTCCCTTAGATTTATTTTCTCAGGATTGCATACTACGGAGCCGGATGACTTATCGGCTTCCATGTGCAGGAAAGCTATGTCGTCTTTTTGATCTTTTTCAAGATAAAATTCCGCCGGCTGGGTTCCTATTTTATTTTTAAAGTCCCAACCCTTGGGCAATATTTTTTCACCTTTGGCCCCATTGAAGGAAAAATCCTCCTTCCAGACCAGAATCTTATCAGAAACAGCGGCACCCATGAGAGCGCTGAAACTCACTGCTGCAACGCATAATATAAGCTTCCGAAAATTCATCAGTCCTCCTTCGTAGGGTCTTTACATCAAGTCATATTTCTAAATAGGATATTCATGTTTTGTACCTATTCAGCAGGCCGCTTCTCCGCATACTCCTGATATTTCTCCATGATGTCGGTAACATAGTTTTTCGTGGAATGTATTTTGATGTTTTCAATCACTTTCCCGTTGTATTCAGCCGGGACCCACGAACTCATACCCCTTGCTCCTGCATTGTATTGGGACAACGCAAGCTCCTCGCAGTGCTCGTATTTCTCCCATCTCCTCAAGGCGCATGAAAGATACCACGCCCCTATCTCAATATTGATTCTCGGGTAAAAAAGAATTCCCTCTCCGGGAATATCGATATGATTGACATCGGACCACTCTTTTGCGGCTGTAGTCGGCCTTATCTGCATCAATCCAACCTCGCCTTTGCCACCCCTGGCATTCTGTTTGAACTTACTTTCCTTCCAGATCACCGCCTTCAACAGGCACGAATCAATGCAGTATTTTCTTGCAGCCTCCTTTATTATCGGATCGTATGCGTTTTTCCTTGAAAAATACTGGTATGTCATTTTCCCCAGAAACCATGTCAAAGAAAGAACCGCCGTCAGGACAAGTAAAAGTATTCCGAACCTTTTCCTTTTGTAGCGGTGATGTATGACTCTTCGGTACATTGAACTTTTATCCCATTTAATAATGGGATACGATATACCGATTTGGTTATTTGACTAATTCCCATATTCAAAATATTGGAAATCCGATACGAAGGGGATGGAAAGCCGGTCCTATTTTTCATATGTTCCCAACCGCAGTCCTTCATCAACGAAGTAGCGGTAGGTTTTATATTCGCAGTCGGTCGGTATCGAGTGGTCGGAGTGCAGTATATATCCGGAGCCTCTCATGACAGCCGGGATTTTCTCCTGAAGCTCTTTTTTAATTGCAGCACGGTCATTTGCAACCAGGTTTCTTGCATCCATTCCGCCGCAGAAGGCGATTTTGTCTCCGAAATTCTTCTTCAGCCTCAGCAGATCCATTCCGGCCTTTATTTCAATAACCTGGAGGCAGTCCATTCCGGCCTCAATAAGACCCGGAACCAGAGGTTCGACAAATCCGCAGGAATGGACGATCACGGGAAGGCCGAGGGAATGCGCGTAATCAAAAGTCTTCTTGTGTGCAGGCTGGACCATTTCACCATACATTTCCGGCGACATGAATGGTCTTTCCTTGAATCCCATGTCCTCGTAGAACCATATGCCGTCCGGTTTTCCGCATTCGGCAAAAAGAATTTCCATGAGCCTGATGTTCAAATCTGAAAGGGTGTCGGTCATATCCTTGATCCAGTCGGGATCCAGGGCCATTCCCATCAGCATATATTCGTGACCGCAAATGGGGTGCATCTGCTCAAAAACATTAATACCCGACCAGCAGAAGAACCTGTTTGCCTTTGCAGCGGCTTCTTTCGCTTCCCTGTACGCCTGAAAATTAATCCTGCGCCTGTCTGTTTTAATGAGGTGCGGCTTGATGAGTTTTTCCCAGCCTTCGCGGTCTTTAACGGTGAAATCGACGTGCTCCGGAGTCGCATTGTGGAGTTTGTGCCTGCGCAGGATCGCGTAATTCCCGTCTTTCTCAAGAACTGTTTCCGCATCTTCCTCAATGATCTCTTTTGTAAAATCAAGGTTCGCCACATAGGTGAAAGCCCAGCAAGAAGACATGTCAAAACCGAAATGACTGGCGAGGTCCTCTTTTTCACTTATATGCCCCTGTGAGGCCCATATTTTCTGTGTATCTCCCCAGAAATGCTCGAAGAGTCCAATCCGATCAACCGGTTTTCTTTTAAGGATGTTGGAAATCCTCTCCTTGCCTGTCATTTTCATTGCAGTCCCCTTGTTTTTATGGTCGATAATATATTTAATAATTGCAAAGACGCAATGAAAACTTTAGAAATGGTGTTATTCTTAATGCATGGACGAAAGCGAAAATATTACTTCTGAAAATGAAAACAAAAAGGAACAGGAGGATCGGCAAGGCGGATTCCGTTTCAGATATGTTTTCATCATAATTATTTTTCTTCTCCTGCTTCTCTCCGTTTTTTCACACAATGCTTCAGACCTGACTGTTCTTGAAGGCGGAAACAATGGGACAATTAAAAACTGGATTGGCCCATTCGGTGCACATTTCGCAAGGATTTCATTTTACCTTTTCGGAATCGCAACCTATCCGATATTTTTCCTGCTGATTGCCTGCGCCTTAAGACCTCTCCTCCATTATCCGACCAGGAGACGTGGTTATGCCGGTTCACTGATTGCTGTTATAGTTGGGATCACCATCCTTTTTGCAATGTGCCCTGAAAAATTCGTCACCGTGACAAACTACCTCGGCATCGGTTCGACCAATGCCCCGCTTTCTGCGCTTTCCGGAGGAGTCATAGGCCAGAAACTGGCCGCCCCTGAACTTTCTGTAGCACCTGGGCTGATCACACGCAATATAGGAACCGTAGGCTCTTTTATTGTTGCACTGGTATTCCTGATCTGCGGCTCGGTTTTCATCTGGCTCTCAGACTGGCAGCCCATTTTCACTTCAAAAAAACCCGAGGAGGATGATGAAACAAACAGCGACCTTGAGGATTCCATAGAGACCCTGAGCCGGAAACGTGAAAACGCACGCGATAAAAAATACGATGAATACAAAAAGAAATTTGAAGACATGGAGAAGGAAAAAGAGAAGGAAGAGCTACCACTTGCAATGAAAACAGAAGAGATGGACGTTCCCAAGAAACAGTCTCCAGAACCTTCCAAAAAACTCCCTGTCAAACCGTCAAGAAGGGCAGATCCCACATCACAATATGCCCTTCCTCCAATCACCCTTCTTGACAAGGGGAAGGAAGTTGAAGGGGAATCCCAGAATGTAGTTGAAGCGTCTAAAATCATGCTTCAATCCACACTGGACAGTTTCGGGATACAGGGGAAAGTGATAAGCTATGTGTCGGGACCGCGTGTGACACGCTACGAAATATCCCTGGATCCGGGGGTGAAGGTCGAAAAAATCAGCAATCTTGCGAACAATTTCGCCATGGATCTCCAGGCGGAGAGCGTGCGTATCCTCGCACCGATCCCGGGGAAAAATACAGTCGGCATCGAGGTGCCGAACAGAAATGTGTCATTTATTACAATACGTTCCATAATGGAGTCGGGGCCATGGAACGCACTGAACATCGAAATTCCTATAATTTTAGGCAGGAATGTATCGGGTGAGCCGGTTGTGACGGATCTTTCAAGGGCACCGCATCTACTGATAGCCGGAGCGACAGGAAGCGGAAAAAGTGTCTGCATGCATTCCCTGATCATGAGCCTTCTTTTCCGTTTCACCCCAAATGAACTGAAGCTAATAATGGTTGATCCTAAGATGGTTGAGTTCAGCCTGTACGCCTCGCTCCCGCACCTAATAACACCGGTTGTTACAGATTCCAAAAAAGTACCTGTCGCCCTCCATTGGGGCGTAAATGAAATGGAAAGACGCTACAAGATTTTCTCGAAGGTAAAATCAAAGAAACTTTCAGACTTCAACAGACGTGACAAGAAAACCGAAATACTTCTTGATGACGACGGCAATGAAATCCCGGAAAAGATGCCGGTGCTTGTGATAATCATAGACGAGCTTGCAGACATCATGATGTCGGAAGCCAAGGCCAGCGTTGAAAATTCAATTGCGAGGATCGCACAGAAAGGGCGCGCCGCCGGAATTCACATGGTCGTAGCCACGCAGACCCCAAGGAAACAGATTATAACCGGTGTGATCAAGGCAAACCTCCCTGCGAGAATCGCATTCCAGGTTTCCTCCATTGTCGACAGCGGTGTAATCCTCGACAGGAAAGGCGCGGAGAAACTCCTCGGCCGCGGCGACATGCTGTTCATTCCGCCCGGAAGTTCCAGTCTTGAAAGAATACAGGGTGCACTTGTCTCCGACAAGGAAATCGAAAAGGTTGTAACCTTCGTTTCGGAACAGGCAGAGCAGACATTTGATGAGACTGTCCTTTCCGGCAATGCCACGGAACTGGAAGCCGAGCTTCCAATCGGAGATGACATTGAACGCGAAGACGGTGAACTGTTCGGAGGCGATTCTGAGGAGGATCTACTGGAACGCGCGATTCAGGCTGTTCTAACCGACGGCAAGGCAAGCACTAGCTATGTCCAGAGAAGACTCGGAATCGGTTACAATAAAGCCGCCAACCTCATTGAAATCATGGAGAAAAAAGGCATTGTCGGACCTCCGATGGGTGCAAGCGCGAAACGTGAGATTCTTGTTTCAAGGGAAAGTTATCTGAGCCAGCAGTAAAGAAACCCTCTACGCAATTTCCTCTGCCAATTGTCTTGAGCCAATTTCAAAAGTAGTCAGAATTCAGGAGTCAGAATAAATCCAGCTTTGAGTTCAAATTTAATTCTGAATTCTGTCTTCTGTATCCTGACTTGTCGCAAAACGCGAGTTTTTCAATTACCTCGTCTTATATAGCCGCGAATTCATTTCCCATCATTGAAACACCTTTCTTTCTCCGTGCCTTTGCGGTTAAAAAATCCTATTCTAATTTGACAATTTCAGGTTCTTCTACACTTTAAAACATAAGGCATAGGATAAGGCGGAACCCCTTCAAT
>CAZION010000072.1:0-30555 GCA_964540865.1 uncultured Victivallis sp. | reverse complement strand
TCATTAATGGATAATGAGAGAAGAAGAAGAATGGAGGCGGGGGGAGTCGAACCCCCGTCCTAGAGTGGCATTGCGACGACCTCTACATGCTTGTTTCGCCTTTATTGTTTATCGTCCTCGGGCATTGCCGGCAAACGGGCCGCCTCTAGACTATTTTCCGTATTTTCTCAACTCCAGCCCCGGAACCGAAAAGGCTGAAATCCAGAACACTGCTTTCGTCCTTATCCCCTAGTGTCCGTCGGAGTAGAGACGTCGCTTCAATTAAGCAGCGAGGGCGAAATTTTCGTTCGCAGTTACTATTGTGACCGAATGATTAACGAGGCCTACGATCATCCTCGGCATGCCATCGGCGCTCAGTCAGACCAGTCGAAACCGGGACGCCCCCATGACAGTCCGCCATTGGCGGACAATTTGTGAATCCGGAAACCCTGGAAAAGGAATCCGGTATTTCAAAGAACTCTTTATAACTCACTCTGCCTGTATTATACCATAAAATGAGCATAAATACAAGATGGCGGGTTAATAAAAGGATAGCGAAAAATGGATTATGGGTCCAAGAAATGCAATCCGTCAGTAGTCAATGCCGCAAGACATATTCTTAAAGTACTGATCTTCTCATAATTGTTTAGACCCCAACGCCCTTGCGGCGTTGGTGTATAAGATTGGGTGGCTATGGGGCATATGCCCTGGCATCCCAATCTTATTCACCAACGGGATAAACCCGTTGGGATCTCTATTCCATTTCGAAACGATTAGCAACACAGGATTTTAGCCTGCAGTTGACATGAAACAAGAAAAACAAAGGAATAAATTGCAGGCTGAAAGCCCGCATTACTTCGGAAATGGAGCCTATGAAAATTGACATATGGCGCGCATAACGTAAATTGTGTTTAAGGTGGGTTTTAACCCGCCTATTTAAGAATTGTCGGGCTAAAGCCCAACATACTTTTTTGGATTTTTAATTCTATTCATCAAACAAGGTTTTTTAAATGAAAACAAAATCAGGCTCACAGTTAAAGAAACAGATTCTGGAAATCTATCGGATACTTGAGAAGACTTACGGAATCCAGGAATGTTTTCTCAGACACGCAGACCCTCTACAGCTTATGGTGAGCGCCATACTGTCCGCACAATGCACAGATGTTAAAGTAAACGCTGTTTCACCCGGGCTCTTCAGGAAATATCGGAATGTCCGGGCCTTCGCCGAAGCCGACATCATAGAATTTCAAAAAGACATAAAATCAATCGGGCTTTTCCGGGCGAAATCGAAGAACATCATCAATGCATGCAGGAAGATATTGAAGGATTTCAACGGAAAACTACCTCCTGGCATGGAAGAGCTTGTGACTCTTCCCGGCGTCGGACGCAAGACCGCAAACGTGATCCGCTGCCATGCCTTCGACCTTCCGGGTTTTCCGGTTGACACCCATGTACTGCGGCTTACAAACAGGATCGGTATCGCTGATGTGGAGAACCCGGAAAAAGTAGAGGTGATCATCAATAAACATCTTCCTGAAAAATACTGGTGTTCATTTTCCCAGCTTCTCATCTCCCACGGCAGAAACAGATGCAAGGCCCGGAATCCGGACTGCGCAAACTGCGAAATCCGCAACCTGTGTGCAAAAAAGATCTAACACGGAAGCAAGAGATGCAGTCTCTTGTCATTTCTTTTCCGAGAGGAGGCGTTCTCGCACAAATTTTATGTGCCCTTTCAGTGCGTATAACTGTTCGCCAAACGGAGAGGGAACTTTGATCTTGTTGACATTCTTTTGTATATGATCAAGTCGGTGCAGCAATTCCTCGAGCTTACTGTTTCCTAGAGAAGGTGCGAATGCCTCCTGTTCAAGAGAGAACAGCAGTTTATACCACCTGTAGATGCGCCATCTCATGCTCAAGCGGTACAGCATGTAGACAAGTTTGAGTCCGGGTATCAACAGCAGGACAAGCGGCACAATAGCGGCAATTGAACAGCTGATCAGACTTGCCAGCCAGAAAGGGAAGTTGCGGTAGAGGAAGCTCTTGCCGGAAGCGAAATATCTCTTGGCTTCCGGACTGATGCGGAACTCATGTTCCTGGAGGGAAGGGAATTCGCCAACTCTCTTCAGCGGGCCTGGAGCACCATGGATTTCACGCGCTGCATCGAGAAGCACGCCGACCAGGGCCTGGTTTAGATTTTCGCGGGCGATGAGTTCTACAGTCGAGCCGATCAGTTGTACATTTTCAGACGGGATGTTCCTTCCCCGGTCAACCCAGCCCATCGGCAGTTCAAATTTGCATAGGTATCTTGAATGCCTGATATAGGCTTCAGCCTGGCAGAAATTGTACAAGTGGATGCCTGGAGTTCCCGCAAGCCGGACAGATTCTTCAAGGGAGATGGAGTCGCCCATGGCGAAAACCGCATCTATACTTCCGTCGACAAGCGCCTGTGCTGGATTTTTGTAACCATATATGAAAACAGTCTTTCCGTCATCAGGACGGATGCCATTGTCCTTCAGGAGCTGCAACGACAGGGCATGGGCGCCACTAAAATTCACGCCTATGTCCAGGCGCTGCCCCTTGAATTCGGAAAGCAGTCTTTTTGGCTCTCCTCTGTAGAATATCATTAGGGGCTGGTAGGAGACGCTGCCCAGGGAAACAAGCTTTCTGATGTCAACCATGTCGGCTTCTCCACCCTGCACAAAACCGACATCGATATTTTCCTTGGCGTTTGCAAGCTTCTTAAGATTGTCGAGTGAGCCTTTGGACGGCAGTATTATCAGATTGATGCCTTCCTGCGCCAGAAGTTTTTTGTATTTATCTGCGAAATAACTGAAGGCACTCCCTTCCGGTCCAGTGCTCATTCTAATGGTGGTGGGCGCCGCGGAATTGAAGAACAGGAATACAGCCAGGCTTATGGAAAAGACTGTCAGCAGGATCGCAGATACATACATGATCGGACTACGCCCGAACAACTCTTTGAGTTTTGACAGTTTTTTGAAAAAACTATTATGGAAATTCATAAGTATACGGAAGATAAACGGCATGACAGGAAATTCAAGGCTAAAAATGGAAGAGGAATCTACAGCGGACACGGAAAATCCAATATACTTTTATTGTTAAAAAACTTCAGAACTTTAGAACTCCAGAACTCTAGAACTTACAAAGTTTGCGCCTCTGCGCCTGTCCGTTTATACTTTTCGGTTGAATTTAATTGCAAAAAGATATGATTTACCAACCTTGAATTTGTTTCAGTCCTGCCTATTGTAGGCGATGTTTGAAATAATTCACTGGTATATATAAGGAGAAATAACATATGCCGGAAATTCAGGATGATTTAGAATTCAAGTGCCCAGCATGCGGGGAAACCGTTATCGAAGAACTGATTGAAGGCGCCCTGGTGCGCAATCAGCTCGTCTATCTGAGCCCCGAAGGCGATCACGATTATGATATGAATCCCATCATAGAAGGTGGTTCAATAAAAGAATATCGCTGCGCCAAATGTCTGAAGGCCATTCCCTGCGAACCCAATGCGCAGGCTCTTGCAGATTGGCTGCTGGATCAGGAAGAAGCATTGCAGGACGAAAAAGAAAAAGAAGAAGTTAAAGCAGAGTAGTTTCGTATATTGAAAATATGCTTCTAGGGGCAATTGATAAAACTGCCCCTGGAAGTTTTTTTATTTCGTCACTTTTCCGCCCAGTCGAACAGCGTCGGCTGGTTTGATCTACCTTTCCTGGCTTTCCTCTCCTTGCCTTTTTCATGGTGCTCCGCAAGAGCGGGCTGTCCGGCTTCGGCAATCGCGTTGTTCTCGAGATTCTCAAGTATCTCTTTTGCGCGGGTGATGACTTCCTTCGGCAAACCTGCGAGTTTCGCAACATGGATACCGTAGCTTCTGTCAGTTGCTCCCGGAAGTATCTGCCTGAGGAAAATAATCTGTTCCCCGTATTCCTTCACCGCCACATTGTAATTCTTGACACCTCTGCAAGTGAGGGCGAGTTCGGTGAGTTCGTGGTAGTGGGTCGCAAAAAGCGTGCGCGCCTTGGCTGTAGGCGAATCATGGAGATATTCAGCTACCGCCCACGCAATACTGATTCCATCGAATGTGCTGGTGCCGCGCCCGATCTCGTCAAGGATGACAAGACTCTTCTTTGTCGCATGGTTGAGGATGTTCGCCGTTTCAAGCATCTCCACCATGAAAGTACTCTGTCCGCGTGAAATGTCATCTACCGCCCCTACCCTGGTGAATATCCTGTCGACCAGTCCTATTTTTGCGCTCTGCGCAGGGATAAATGAACCTGTCTGCGCAAGAAGGACCAGAAGCGCTACCTGACGTATATATGTTGATTTTCCGGCCATGTTGGGTCCGGTAATGATCATAATCCTGTTCTCATCGCCGTCAAGGAAGGTGTCATTCGGCACAAAGCGCTCTTCTTTCATCGTGGCATCGAGGACCGGATGGCGCCCGGCCCTTATGTCTAGTGTTTCATCGTCTGAAATAACAGGTCTGCAGTAATTGTATTTCCGTGCGCATTCTGCGAAACTCGCAAGGGCGTCGACTGCCGCGAGCGAGCCCGCCGTTTCAAGTATCCTGGATGTGAATGAGACAGCCAGTTCACGGAGCTTCTGGAACAGTTCATACTCCAGGGCCTGTGATTTGTCTTCGGCCCCCAGAATTTTGTTTTCCATTTCCTTAAGTTCGGGGGTGATATAGCGTTCGCCGTTGACAAGCGTCTGCTTCCTGATGTAGTCGGCAGGTGCGTTGGCTTTATTGCTGTTACTTATTTCGATATAATAGCCGAAGACGTTATTGAACCTGATCTTGAGGGATTTTATTCCGGTGCGCTCCTGTTCCTTCGCCTGCATTTCGGCGATCCAGTTCTTGCCTTCCGATGCGGCCCTGCGGAGTTCGTCGAGTTCGGCGTTGCAGCCTTCTCGGATGATCCCACCCTCATTCAGGACGGCAGGAGGTTCGTCGCTGATGGTCCTGTTTATTTCGGAGATAAGTTCCGGGAACTCATGCAGCCTGTTGCGAATTTCGCAAAGGAGGGGCATATCGAAGCCACCTAGGAGATTTTTAATGTCCGGAATTGATTCAAGGCTTTTAGAGAGCGCCGCCATATCGCGGGCGTTTGCGCTTCCGATGTTGAGGCGTGAGATTATGCGTTCCAGATCGCGGACAGAATTTATGATTTCCCTCAGTTCGGCAAGCGTTGCGGGGTCATCCTTGAAAGCCGAGACTGCATCGAGGCGTGCGATAATCGCATCCTTGTCAAAAAGGGGTCTGACTATCCATTCCCTGAGGAGTCGGCTTCCCATCGGGGTGGCAGTCTGGTCCAGGACATGGAGCAGGGTTCCCTCTTTTTTGCCTCCCGGCATCGGATCCACAAGCTCGAGGTTCCGCTGCGATATGGAGTCGAGGATCATGAAATTGCTGTTGCTGTAGGTCTTAAGGAAGCGGATATGTCCGGCCTCATGGCGAAGGGTTTCACAGGCGTAATACAGGACGGCGCCTGCGGCCGAGACCCCGAGTTTCATGTTTCTGCAGCCGAAGCCGTCGAGGGATGCGACCTTGAAATGGCGTTTGAGGAGTTCGGTTGCGGTGTCGAATGCGAAGGTCCAGTCCTCGAGGGGTGTCCATAGGATGTTACCCGAGGAACGCGGATGTGAATTCTTCTCCTTCCACTCGTTCAGGATGGATTCGGGAACGAGGCATTCTGCGGCGCGGAGCCGGTGGAGTTCGGTTTCAAGTTCCTCGTGATTCTGGACTTCGGTGGTCCTGAAATCTCCCGTGCTGATGTCGACTGACGCAAGTCCATAAACACCTTTGCTGAATGAAAGGGCGGCAAGGTAATTGTTTCTTTCCGGTGTGAGGATGCACGAATCGGTGACAGTGCCCGGAGTGATAACCCTGGTTATTTTCCGTTTGACAATCCCCTTTGCAAGGCGCGGGTCCTCAACCTGTTCGGCTATTGCAACCTTGATCCCTGCCTCAAGAAGACGGGGCATATAGTTCTCCAGGGCGTGATATGGAATCCCGCACATCGGCGTACCGGCGCGTTTGGTCAGGGTGACATCGAGTATAGGGGCTGCGAACTTCGCATCTTCGAAGAAGAGTTCGTAAAAGTCGCCAAGGCGGAAAAGCAGGATGACGTCTTTCGGAAGCCCGTCCTTCATCTCGCGGTACTGCCGCATCATAGGTGTCAGATTATCATTCATAAGCGTGTAATATAAAACCGCAAAGGCACAAAGGTAATTGTGAATTAAAAATTGCGGGTTAAAAATGGATAGTTCAGGTGTCCAATTATCGTTCATATGCCTGCAATACAGGACCGCAAAGAGCCTGATGCGGTTTATTTCACCGCAGGGAGCTGCTTCCTTAGGATTCCTATTGCTTTGTCATAGTCGTATTCGGAATAGTACGAGTTCCCGAACTTCTGCCTCATCTCCTTGTGCAGTTTCTCGTCCATGCGTTCTTCTGCAAGCTTCAACGGGGTTTTCTTGAGCTTGTTTTCTGCGGCCGGATTGGCTTTGTTTTTCAAAAGCAGCTCCACCACTTTCCAGCATCCGTATTTCGCAGCCTGGTGCAAAGGCATATTCCCAAGCTTGTCACAGGCGCTCAGGTCCGCCCCATTTGATATCATCAGCGCGCAGAGGTCTTCCCTTCCCCTCATGGCTGCCTTGTAAAGGGGGGTGTAATCCAGCTTGTTCCTGAAATTGACATTAGCCTTTGCGTTTATCAGGAGCTCACAGATCTTCCTTGTCGACGAGCATCTTTCTTCGCGTTTTTTTGCATCGGGCTCAATATCCATCGATTCAGCCACTTCGAACAACACAGTTTCCCCGCTTCCTTTCATGGTCTCAATATTAGGATCAGCCCCATTGTTAAGCAGTTTTGCGATTGCATCAATATTTTTCTGGCTGACAGCCCACAGCAGGATCGGGATACCCTTCTCGTCCTTGTTGAATCTGGAATCGTAGCGCTGGTTCAGGTCTCCTTTCGAGGAGACAATATCATTGACAATCTGGTCTAACTTTCCGGTCGGGGCGGCATTTTTCACATCTGCGGCAAAAAGAGCTCCGGCAAATATCATAAAAGATGCTACTGCCGCCGGAATAAACCTTTTTATTTTCAACATGTTGAGTTACCCCTCGTGTAATTTTACATAAAATCTGTCAGACAATCTATCATAAAAGAGGATTTTTGAAATTCATGGCTCCTAAGGTCCTGTTCTTTTTTTTAGTTGCCTATGGTCTTTTCCTGTCCGTCTGCGGTAATGCGTTGGTGCCTTTCCGGTACGTTCCTTGAACTGCTTGCTGAACGCATAGACATTCGGATAACCTAACAATTCAGCGATTTGGCTGATGTTATGGGTGGAGGACTGCAAGAGTCCGCGTGCGGCTTCGATACGGCAGTCGACAATGTAATCACCGGGTGTCACGCCTTTATGGCGCTTGAACACCCGGATGAAATGGTCTACGCACATAGAAGCTTTGGCTGCGAGTTGCAATACAAGTAATTTCCGGCCGGGATTTTCCCTGATGCTACAGCACACATGGTCAATATTCTCCGCGTGCTCAAGGTCTATCCCCTGAAGCGTTTTAAGGTGAAAATCATGCCGGTTCACTTCATTAAGAGCCGCTTGCAGCCACTGTGTAGCCCCGATACCATCCGGGTCAGATTGGAAAGACCCGATCAATCGGTCCATCAGGGATTCAAAAAAAGCCGTTTCCGTCAGAAGCCTGTGTCGTGGGAGAGGGCACATTTTTACTGGAGATGCACGTAATCCTGAATCATAAAAATAATCGAAGCAGCACCAGGATACAACTACAGGGTCCGCCTTGTCGGCCGTACCGAGATGCTCCTCCTGAGATTTGAGGAGGAAGCAGTCCCCTCGATTCAGTTCAAACGATCCTTCGACGGTCTTGAGCAGACCGTGCCCCTTCACCACATACCACAAGTTAAAGCCGCGCCGGAGATCTCCTGACTGGAGGCGGCTGTCCCAGCGCCAATTGGCGCCACAGAACGTCTTGTGAGCAGTTTGTATGACCAAATGTGTTTTCATAAGTCGATATTATATATCAAATAGTCGATTAATGAAATACCAATTCATCAAATTTGGAGATACAATAAACAGTTTTTCAAATATCTATAAATCGTTAATTGATAAATAATCAGGAGTTGACCATGACCGAAATGACCACCCGCGAAAGAATGATATGCATGTACGAGCACCGTGAAGCCGACAGCGTTCCTGTGACCGATTTACCATGGGCTGCCACTGTTGAGCGCTGGCGCAGGGAGGGGATGCCGGCCGGCATGAGCCCGGATGATTTTTTCGGCCTGGATAAATTTGCCGGCATTCATGCCGATAACAGCCCACGTTATCCTGCAAAGACACTGGAGGAAACCCCTGAATTCGTAACCCGCACCACTGGATGGGGGCAGACAATAAAGAATTGGAAAACCCACGGAGGGGTGCCGGAATTCCTGGATTGCAAGATATGCACACCCGACGCATGGAAAGAAGCCAAGGAAAGGATGACTCCCACCCGCGACCGTATCGACTGGGATAAACTGGCAGCAAACTACCCGAAATGGCGGGAGGAAGGCCGCTGGATCAGCGCCGGTTTCTGGTTCGGTTTTGATATCACACACTCATGGATCACCGGTACCGAAACGCTTCTTATGGCTATGATCACGGAACCGGAATGGGTGATGGACATGTTCAACCATCAGCTTGAGTTGGATATTACACTGTTCGAGATGGTCTGGGACGCAGGATACACATTTGATTCGATCCGCTGGCCGGATGACATGGGTTATAAGCAAAATCAGTTTTTTTCGGTGGACACATACCGTCAACTGCTCAAACCATTTCATAAGCGAGCCATAGAATGGGCCCACAGCAAAGGAATCAAGGCGGAACTTCATTCCTGCGGCGACATCCGCCCACTGGTCCCGGAACTTGTCGGGATGGGACTTGATTCCCTGAACCCCCTTGAGGTGAAAGCGGGAATGGATCCGCTTGCGCTGAAAGCCGAATATGGCGACCGGCTGGTGCTGCACGGCGGTCTGAACGCCCTTCTATACCAGGAACCTCAAAGACTGTGGGATGAGATGCGCCGAATCATACCGGTCTTGAAAGTGAATGGGGGATGTGTCATCAGCAGCGACCATTCCGTTCCTGATTCAGTATCCCTGGAACAGTTCCGTGAATTCGTCAAGCTTGCGCGTGAACTTGGCAGGTAACCGAAGTATTCATAGTCTAAAAGTCCGGTTCCTTTTTGACATAAGGCTTCCAGCAGATTAATAGTATGTTATGAATGCTGAAGTAGTCTACATGTTTGCATTGGACATCGCGCAGGAAGCTGACCTAGTAAAGATAGAGAAGCTTCTGAGCGGTTCTGCCGAACTGCACAAGATTGGGCGGCTGAAAGACACGCCGCGCCATTTCCCTGTGTACCGTCCCCTCTCAATTCAGATAGATGGGCCTAGTATCAAAGGTCCATCCGGACCTATGAACCTTTCCGCATCCGTAAAGATATTCGCCATCGGCGCAATGTCCCTGAAAATCAGGGTTCCGGTGAACATTCAGAAAATCTCGGATCTTCTCCCTTACCGTGATATGAAAATCAACGACGGATCGGATATGGAACAACGCGTCATGGAGATGGCCCTCAAGGTCTTCAACAGCGTAAAGGAAGGTCTTGACACCCCTGTTACGGAACTGCACTCACCAGAAGATTTTACGGTGTTCTGCATCGGAGCTCCTATTATCGCCGACGGAGATCCGGATATGGATACCGAATCGTGGATGCGGAAGAATGCGCGAGACGTGGCGGGGCTTCTTGTTGGAGAAGCCGATCCGGCACGGCTAAGTTCACAGGAGGTGGAGGATGTCACAAGGTGCTGGTATTCATACTATCGCCGCGATCTGACAGTGATTGACTGGGACACTGCACTGTTGATAGACATCCCTGAAGACTACAACGACACCCTGTATGTAATGGAAATGGCAAACCTTCAGCTAGAAGAACTTCGCACCTATGATATGTATCTCGATAAGGTGCTGGACAAGGCTTATGACGAGTTTGAGCGTGCTTCAAAGCTGAAAAGCTGGTTCTCACGACAGAAGACGATCCGAAATCTGCGTGAAGTGAGGATGGACCTTTCCAAGGTTACCGATGAAATCACCAATATTTCAAAGTTCTTCGGCGAATGGCACCTTGCACGCATATACATGGGGTGCGCCTCCCGCTTCCATCTCTCGGAATGGGAGAACGCTGTCAATCAGAAACTCCATGCGCTTGACAACCTGTATTCAATTCTTCAGCAGGACACTTTCAACTGGGTAATGTTCCTGCTTGAAGCCGCAATAGTCGCACTCTTCATCATTGACCTTATCATCATAATCGCACTGGCAATGTAAGGGATGCCCTGGGTTCAGTTGGAACGGCACCCTTGCCGGCATCGTTCCTTTTCATTCTTTCGTAAGCGTTAAGCTGGGTGTTTATTCATTCCCCCCTACCAGTTTATCTGGCAGGAGAAGAAGATTGTGGGGCTAATGGCGTAGCCGTTAGCCTCCCAATCTTCACTTCCCGTGGGATAAACCCACGGGGGAGCTAATTCCACTGTCAGCTTGACTGACAGTAGGCACCCAGCTTAACGGTTACATTCTTTCTGCACTGGAAACATCATGCCAGCAAGGTGCTGGCGTTCCATAAGTGTTATTGACTATGGGAAAACTGATGGATTAATGCATCTATAGTACTTATATTAGGATATGAACTGCGAAAAACTCAAGATTGAACCGAAGAAGCTCTGGACTTTTATTGCGATATTCGCAGTGCTGTCCATAACCTTATTCCAGCTACGCATACAGGAGCGGATCTGGTGGTGCTCCTGTGGGCATTATAATCTTTGGTCCGGGGACATATGGAGCTTGCACAATTCGCAGCACCTTTTTGACCCTTATTCATTCACCCATATCCTTCATGGAGTCCTGTTCTGCGGGATACTCGCATGGCTCCTCCCGAAAATTCCTTTGATGTGGCGTTTGTGGATGGCTGTCTCCTTGGAAGCCATATGGGAGATCTTTGAAAATTCACAGTTCATAATCCAGCGTTATCGTGAATCTACGATGGCCCTCGGTTACAACGGTGATTCCGCCATCAACTCAACTGGAGATATCCTGTCGTGCGTTGCAGGATTCATACTGGCAAGATATCTCGGGCTGAGATATTCAATTATACTGTTCATAATTATTGAACTCGTACTTCTTTTCTGGATGAGGGACAACCTGACTTTGAATATAATAATGCTGGTCTGTCCGATCGAAGTGATCAAGAACTGGCAGATGATACACGGCTAATTGAAAGCTTCTTGGCAACCTCCGGCAACAATCATGAACCGACGACTGACAACTGTCGATTTTTTCACTTCGGTACAATCTTACCAAGCAGATCCTCGAGGTTCTTATCTTCGGATCCGACTTCGATCTTGTCGCTTTCCGGGGAAGCCTTTGGTTGCTGTTTATAACCCCAATCGATAAGCTTTGCCATGAATATGTCGCGCTCCTTGCGTGAAGGGAAGCCGGTTACGGCAGCGGCTATTTTCCTGTCGCCGCGTTCGCATGTGACCGTTATGCAGAATCCGGACCTCTGGATGAATCCGGTCTTCATTCCGTTCACTCCGGGGCATGCTCCAAGGAGGTGATTGTGTGTATATAAGGTGAAAGGCTTGCTTGTGTTTTCTCGGATTGTGGCCGCCTTGGTTCGTGCGAATTCCGCAGCTTTTGGATTATCGAGAAGTCTCTCGGCTAGCATGACAAGACCTTCCGGGCTGCAGATGTTATCTTCCTTTGATGTGTCTCCTGGAAGGCCGTGCGGGTTGTAAAATTTCGCACCTACAAGTTTCAACTGCTTTGCGCGCACATTCATTTTTTCAACAAATGCGTTCACATCGCCTTTTCCGAAATATTCGGCGACAAGGTACGCCGCGTCATTTGCGCTTGAAATCATGACCGCCTTAAGAAGATCCTCCAAAGGAAAACTCTCCTTAGGATCCAGGTATATCTGGCTTCCGCCTATTTTAGCGGCTGTGGGTGTGACTTGTATTTGTGTTTCAAGGGTTACATCCTTGCGGCTTGCGAGTTCCTCGAAAACAATGAACTCGGTCATCATCTTTGTCATTGATGCTATGGCTACGGCCTTCTTGGGGTTCTTGGCCCAGAGAACCTGTCTTGTGTTCAGATCCACAAGAATGCCCGAGGTTGCTGCCTTGGAGTTCGGTATAGCCGCCAGATCACCGTATGTGGCGTTTTTATATATGTATGGTTTCAGTCCTTTTGCCTGCGGTACCGCAGGTTCGGGTGGAGTAATCTTGTTTTTATCAACAGCGTCTCCGGGTTTCACTTCCTCGGAAACAGCCTTCTTTTTCTGGGTGAAGATGAATTGCCTCAGGACGATTACATGGGCGCCAACGACAATTGCCACAATAAACAACGTAATTAAAAATTTCTTCATAAACTCCTTAGGGTCAAAGCGATAAAATTATTTTCCCCGCGGCCCTAGTTAGAGGCGGCCCTGTTGAGCGCTGAAAAAACAGCGCGGAGGGCGGCCTGTTCAATGTTTGAATGTATCCCCACTCCGTAGAAAATTTTCCCGTCCGAACCGCGTTTCACTGAGACGTAGGCCACTGCGGTGGCATCAGCGGTCTGTCCCATGGACTGTTCGGAGAAATCATTTATGATGAATTCAATCACGTCCTTCTGGGTTTTAAGGGCCTTTACTGTGGCAGAAACAGGACCGTTCCCTTCACCTGTGAGCTCGCGTTTAGATCCGTTGATGGTCACGGAAATCTTTGCGCAGACCGTCTCCCCTTTATTCAGTTCGGAAATAATATGGAAATCATCAAGGCTGTACGGACCTTTGGCATCGATAAAATTATTTTTAAATATCTCGTTGAGCTCTTCGGAGGTGATTTCCTTTTTCTTCTTGTCGGCATATGCCTGGACGGCAGCGCCTATCTCTGGATGCATCTCCTTCGGAGGGCGGTATCCGAAATCCTGCTCGAGAATGAACACTACGCCGCCTTTGCCGGACTGGCTGTTGATCCTGATGAGCCGTTCATATTTTCTGCCGATGTCGGCCGGATCGATGTGAAGATAAGGCACTTTCCAGCCGAGATGGAAAACCTCTTCGGCCTTCTTTCTCGAAGCGGTACTGAGACCTTTTCTGATGGCATCCTGGTGCGACCCGGAGAATGCGGTGAATACGAGGTCTCCCGCATATGGATGGCGCTCGTGTACAGGTAGGCCGGACGCGCCTTCAACAGTTTTCACAATCATGTTCATGTCTGAAAAATCAAGCCCGGTTTTTATGCCGCGGGAATGGATGTTCAGAGCCAGCGTCACAATGTCGACGTTTCCGGTGCGTTCACCATGTCCGAAAAGCGTCCCTTCGACGCGGTCCGCTCCGGCAAGAAGCGACATTTCAGTGGCGGCGACGGCGCAGCCCTGATCATTATGGGCGTGAACGCTTATGGTGGTTTCACTAAGATATTTATATTTGCTCATGAAATATTCTATCATGTCCGCGTACTGGTAGGGCGGCCTGCGTTCCACGGTCGCAGGAAGATTCAGTATGAAATTGTTTTTCTCACAGGGGCCCCAGGCTTCCTTCACCGCTTCACAGATCTCAACCGCGAAATCAATGTCGGTATCGGTGAATTCCTCAGGAGAGAACTCATATGCGATGTTTTTAAGACCGGCTTTTTCAATCGCCTTCACAATCATCTTTGTGCCTTCGACAGACATTTTCTTCACATCGTCCCTGGTTTTGTCGAAAACAATGTTGCCGTGGAGGTCCGACGTGGCCACATAACAGTGTATGATGGCATCTTTCACTCCCGCTAGCGATTCCACAGTCCTTTCTATAAGATTCTTCCTGGCCTGTGTAAGAACGGAAATCCTGACCCCCTTAGGGATGAGGTTTTCCTGTATGAGCTTCCTTGTGAAATCAAAATCATCCTGGGATGCCGACGGAAACCCCACCTCAATCTCCTTGAATCCGATATCGGTAAGCATCTTGAAATATTTATGCTTTTTTTCTGGAGTCATTGGTATTGGTAGCGCCTGGTTTCCATCGCGGAGATCGACAGAACACCAGATCGGCGCTTTTTTAAGCTGGCTGTCCGGCCATTTCCTGTTTTTCACCGGAATAGGCTTCGGATATTCATATTTTGGATTTTTGTTCATATTTTTCCTGATCCCATGTAAAAAAATTCGGCTATAATATGTAATAATAAACAAAATTTGCAATTGAAGAGGGAAAATCTTTTCATTTGCATTAGGAAACTAAATACTGTATCTTACGTGGCTAAACGTTAGAAAACCGATGTAATAATGGAGCCTTTCATAATGATAAATAAACACCTCGATAATTTCATGAACGCCTTCCCACACGAGGGATTGACCTTCGACGATGTTTCACTTGTCACCAGCTACGCCGACTTTCTTCCTGCTGATTCCGACATATCGACCAGACTTTCAAGGAATATAAATCTGAACATTCCGTTCATCAGCGCGGCAATGGACACCGTTACCGAAAGCAAAATGGCGATAGCCATGGCTACCCTCGGAGGGATAGGCGTCATCCATAAGAATCTCGATGTCAAACGCCAGGCAGATGAAGTCAGAAAAGTGAAATCATATCTTCACGGCCTCATCGAAGAACCGGTTTGCTTCAACCAGGACCAGAGTGTCTCTCAAATCCTTTCCGTAAAACAGAAAATGAAATATACCTTCTCCGGTTTCCCCATTACTGAGAAAAATGGCAAACTTGTCGGAATTATTACTGCGCGCGACATTAAATTCATTACGGATCACAATGTCAAACTCAGCGATGTTATGGCAAAAGACCCGATTTCGGCGCCTGAGCATACAACCCTAGACCAAGCGTTCAAAGTAATGATTAAGAACAAGGTTGGAAAACTTCCGATTGTTGACGCAAATGGAATACTTATAGGCCTTTACAGCTTCCATGATGTGAAGGAACTGATTGAAAACACAACTCCTATATATAATCGAGACAAAGAGCACAGACTCAGGGTGGCTGCTGCCATCGGCCCATATGACGAAGCCAGGGCGGAAGCACTCGTGAAAGCACGCGTAGACGTGATTGTCATCGATACCGCCCACGGACACTCAAAGGGAGTCATTGAAACAGTGAAGATGTTTAAAAAACGGTACGGGGACAAAGTTGACATCATTGCCGGCAATATCGCAACAGGAGAGGCGGCAAAGGCCCTTCTCGATGCCGGAGCCGACGCAGTGAAGGTCGGAATCGGTCCCGGCTCCATATGCACAACCCGCGTAGTCACCGGAGTCGGAATCCCGCAGCTGACAGCTATTCATAATGTCAGCAAAGTCGTCGGGAATGAAATCCCCATCATTGCCGACGGAGGAATAAAACAGTCTGGAGATGTGGCCAAAGCCATTGCAATAGGCGCTTCAACTGTAATGATGGGATCAGGTCTTGCCGGAACAAATGAAAGTCCAGGCGAGAAAACCTGGCACCAGGGCAGAATGTATGTGGTTTACAGGGGAATGGGAAGCTTGGAAGCCATGAAAAAAGGAAAGGGAAGCAGGGAACGCTACGGACAGTCTGAAGTTGACAGCGAAAACCAGCTTGTCCCACAGGGAATAGAAGGACTGGTCCTTTTCCGTGGTGAAGTCAAAGATGTAATCCACCAGTATGCCGGAGGCCTCCGTTATGCGCTTGGTTACTGCGGAGTGAAAACAGTTCCCGAATTTCAGAAAAACGCCAACTTCATCAAAATAACCGGTGCAGGACTCAGGGAAGCCCATCCGCATGATGTGAAGATTCTGAAAGAAGCACCCAACTATTACACCGAATAAATGCTCCTGAAGACGCTCTGCTTCAAGCAAAACCGGTTAAATTCTAGATTGTTGTTAAAAATACACTTGATAATCCCGTGAGTAATACGGCTGTAAACGTTTCTTTCGCCATACTTTTGAAAAAAACAGAAGTATAAATTTCAAAAGAGGCAGGTATGGTATTTTTTAAATTTAAAAGGAAACTCATTTATTTTGTCATGCTGACCATATTTGCCGTTCCGGTATTTTTCATTTTACTCTTTCTTTTTTACACTCCAAAACCTTCCGAAATAATACTGGCCGGTGGTAGCGAAAAGATGGGTATGCAGTTTGGAAAAATAAACGGCTTTGAAACCAAACTAGTCCTGAATTTCTATCTTAAAAAAATTATCTGTCAGGATAGGGACAATCTTTATAATTTGCGCAAAAAGCGAGCCCTAGAAAGATTTGCCTTCATTCCTTCTGATTATCAAGAAGAATTAAATGGAATGAGCAAGGTAAGTGGCATTGAGCTTGGATCTCTTGCATATGGAAATGCGTTCCTCGATATGGGGAATTATTCAGGAGGATGCAGAAGTGTAATAGTATCCAACAGACAAAACTTTTTGCACAGCCATAATCTGGATTGGGACAACATCGGCGGTTTTGCGAGTTGGACAATCTCTATTATTCGGAGGAATCCTTCTGATGGCAGGTTTCGCACAGTGTCAATATCTTTTCCTGGAATGATAGGTTCTCTAGATATCATAAGTGAAAAAGGTTTGGCCTTGTCGTTTAATCAGCTAGGCTCTGGGAATGGAAATTATACTGAACCTGTATTCATAATGATGAGAAGAATATGTGAAAATTCAAACTCTTTTAACGAAGCCAGAGAAAGCATTCTGAAAGCTCCAGAAGGCATGCCGTTTATCATAACTTTATCAGATGCCCAAACGGGGAAGGCCTCAATTTTTGAGAGAATAAAAAAAGATCCCGAGATATTTGAAAGAAAAATGAAGGATGCTTGCATCGGGGCAATGAATCTTGCCCAAGCAAACAACTCGACAATAACCATTTTAGATCAGGAAATATCCAATCATATCCCTGCTGATCTGGAAAGATTGAAGGAAATATTGTCAGATAAGAAAATAATGATGGGATCAAATATCTACAGTGTGATCTTTGATTTCAGAAATAACTGTTTTTATCTCGCATCTGGAAGAATTCCAGCGGCATCCGGAACTTTCAGAAAATATACAATGTTCTGATTTGTCCCATATTATCAAGAATCTCCGGCTCGCCGAGAGGCGATGAAAACCGTCAGTAATACCCCGCTTATTGCGGCGGGTATAGGATGGACATCAGGAGATTCTTTACTTTATGATTTAGGGTTTTTGACAGAATAACAGGATTATCTCACACATAAAACAAAAGACTGGATAAATGAAAAACACCTTTGAACTGGAAATCACCGATATTGCCTTCGGAGGCAATGGGCTCGGCAGGAAGGACGGATTTGTCTACTTCGTCCCCGGAACCCTTCCCGGAGAGCTCATACTTGCAGAGGAAATATCCAGAAGGAGAAACTTCGGAACCGCAAGACTCATAGAAGTTCTGCGAAGTTCGCAAAACAGGATTTTTCCGGCTTGTCCTTTGGCTTTTTCTACATGCAAGAATAACAAAAGTGCCCTTGGGCACCTTGGGCACTGTCCAGGATGCAGCTATCAGCATGTGAAATACGAGGAGGAGATCCTGATAAAAAACAGGCATCTGGAAAATTTCATCAGGCACAACCTGAAGATAGAACCCGCTTCAGTAATGGATGCTCCGGTACCCTCACCATCGGATTCGAATTACCGTAATAAGATAGTATTGCACTTTTCCGGTACCAAGATCGGGTATTTCGCAGAAGACAATAATACCATAATTGACGTGGAAAACTGTCAAATTGCCAAAGATGAAATCAATATCAGCCTTTCGGACCTCAGGAAAGACCTGAAAAAGTTTTCATACGCTTCTGACCTCACACTGAGATATACAGGAAAAAATGGAGTCCAACGTTGGACCGACAACAGGGCCAGCACCGGGACACTTCAAGAGGAAACAGCTTTCGGAACCTTGGAAGTACCGCGCAGAGGTTTCTTCCAGATCAATCTTAAATGTGCCGACCAGCTTGCTGCGGAAGCCGTCGGAATCATGAAGGAATTGAAGGCGGAAAGTCTTGTCGATCTCTACTGCGGTTGTGGATTTTTCAGCATGGCGGCCTGCAGTTCAGGTATTACAAACGTCTATGGAGCCGACAGCGATTCCGAGTCTATCTCCTCGGCAATAATCAACGCGGTAAGGCTTGGGTTTGAAAAGAACTGTCGATTCTATGCGAAAAGCGCGGAGGCGTTTCTTACGGACAATACAAAAAAAATAGACAAGAATAATTCTGTATTGCTTCTTGATCCTCCAAGGGGAGGATTGAGTCCGAGAATCAGAAATCTGCTCGTAGCCTCCGGCTTCAGGAAGCTTATCTACATTTCATGTGCCCCAGACACAATGGCAAGGGACATTAAATTATTCTCCGAATGCGGATATGTCCTTAAAAAAGCCCGTCTTTTCGACATGTTCCCGCGCACTTCCCACTTCGAGACGATCGCGTATCTTGAGAAATGATTCGACAGGCGTCTGAAGCGAGGAAGTAACCTCTGCATTCATTTCGAGGACCTTGTATTTTTAAGAGTTCCTTTGTTCCTGTTTTCTAACAGCTTCATCAACTAAGTCTGTGGTATTTTTACATTCTTGTAGAAGCAAGTCTTTGAATTCCCGCACACTGCTGTGCGATGGAAGCATCTCTTCTTTTCGCTCAAGCCTGCCAAAAGAGAGCTGGTTCTTCCAGAGTATTTGAATATATCTTCCCCGACTTTCAGGAGACAGGACGATTGGTGGGAATCCCGAACGAAGAACCGGTATATTTGCAAGAAGTCTGGCCATTCTTCCGTTCCCATCAAAAAACGGATGTATCCTTACAAAAGCCATATGCGCCCAGGCGTATGCATCTACAGCCGCAGACTGGTCCGGACAGCAATGCGGCAGTCTGTTAAAACCGTCCATCCATCTTTTCATTAGAAATGGAACATCCTGTGGAGCGGCATATTCTATATATTTTATTTTTTCTCCCGACATGCCAGTAGTCCCGTTATAATCCTTTTTCCACTCGCCGACAGGATTCTGTACATCTACTGGAACCATAGGCATTATCGTCCTGTGAAGTTCAAAAAGATGTTCCTCCATAATTTCTTTCTCAGCTAGCATCTTCTGCATGAGATCAATAGCCCTTGCATGTCCATAAACCTCTTGATGGTCCTTTAGGGGCTTGCCGTTTATGGTCAATCCAAGTTCTAGCACCTGGACTGTTTCACCGAGAGAAAGTGTGTTTCCTTCAATTGCGGTCGAGTCATGGGTCCAAACTGCAATGATCTGTTTAATGAGGGAGTTGCGTATATCCGCATCCAATCCTGCATAAAACATTCTTCCTGGAATTTTCTGCTGGCGTGATTTTGCATTTACAAATGAGAATATGGCGTTGTGACTTATCCCAAGATTGTATTTCCCGTTCAAACTAGCAGCAATGTCACGATAGCTCCTGCCATTTCCTAGGAGCTTATAGAGTTCAGCCTCATAAGGCTTCAATTTTGATTGATATGGTTTACCAGGCATAAAATCTACTGTAACGACTATTTAATAAAAATCAATGTCATGTAACGACATTTAAGACACATTTATCAGTATTTACTTGGAACACAATAGCAGATATGGGAAGATAAAATTTAACACAGAATTGGTCAATTATAGATCGTAGGGTCTGCGATTCCGGCTTCTTGGAAACCTTTCTTCCTCAGGCGGCAGCTGTCGCATTTCCCGCAGGCGCGGCCTTTTAAATCTGGATCGTAGCAGCTGTGTGTAATGGAATAATCAATTCCGAGTCTTGCGCCGAGCTTTATGATTTCCGATTTGGTGAGTTTCTGGAGCGGGGCATGTATCTTGAACTTCCAACCCTCGTCAGTCGCCCTGGTCCCGAGATTTGCGCATTTCGCAAAAGCTTCTATGAATTGCGGGCGGCAGTCGGGATAGCCGGAATAGTCGAGGGAATTTACGCCTATGAGAATATCCCTGGCCCCGATTGTTTCAGCCCAGGCTACGGCGAAGGAAAGGAAGATTGTGTTCCTTGCAGGGACATATGTTACTGGAATTCCTTTTTTCACTCCTCCTTTTGGTACGTTTATCCCAGAAGAAGTCAGGGCTGATCCTCCCCATTTTGTGAGGTCGATATTTATGATGAAATGCTGGGCAGCTCCGAGTTTTTTCGCCACTTTCTTAGCGGCTTTGAGCTCTACATTGTGACGCTGCCCATATGAAAAGCTCAGGGCATGACATTCAAATCCTTTTTTCACTGCATGCGCAAGTACTGTGGCGGAATCAAGTCCGCCGCTGAGAAGAATCACTGCTTTTTGTTTTTTTCCCATAATGATAACTTATCGTAAAATCAACTAATGGCGTGTAAACGTTTTGGAGGCGTGTTACGTTCGAATTTTATCTTTTCATGCATATAAGCTTTCAATAGCGAATTAATCTGAGTCTGATATCCACTTCCATGTTTCCTGAACCATAAAAGCACATCCGCATCAACCCTCAGTGTTATTTGAGATTTACGGGGAAGAGGCTTCAATCCTTTTCTAACTATCGCCCTTGCAAATATTTCCGGAGTTATCTCGGGACATTCTGAAAAATCAATTTCTTTATCCTTAAGATTGTCTATGTAATCATAGTCGGTCCGAGATTCCCTTAATGTACATTTTCTGCTCATTTTTTGTCGCCTTTCTTGCTGATATGATTCGTATGCCTTCTTCATCCTCCGTATGGACAATTACAACTGCACGTCCACTTAAAAGTCCAAAAGTAATAAATCGTTCTTCTCCATAATCAAATCTGCTGTCCTCTACTGTAAAGGTGTATCCATCAAAAACAGTTCTGACATCATTAAAATCTATGCCGTGTTTATTTATATTTAAATTTCTTTTGTTTTCATTCCATCTGAATTTCATAATATACCGTAGTTATATAATGTAAATACGTCAAGTAGATTGCATTGAAATCTGCAAGGTGTTACGGCTTGATTTTGCAACTATCAGAATTGTCTTTCCAGATAAAGCAGGGGGAGTGAACCCTTATTTGATGTAGTATCCTGACACTCGCCAGTTCCCGTCCTTGTCCATCATAGGAGTAACCGTCTCAACTGCCGTTTTCTTATTCAGAAACGAAGTTTCAAATTCGATAACGACATACTCGCCATCAGGCGCACCAGGCAGAGATGTCTTGTAAGATGCACTTTTCACCTTTCTTGAGACCAGTTTTCCGAGAGGTGTCCGGACTGCCTGCATTGCCTGCTCCCACTGCTCCTGCTTGATGGCATTCCTGAAGTACTCGGCGGCTTCTCTCCAGCTTTCACCATATTTCCCATCGTCCACGATGCTAAGCCATTTCTCAGTGGCTGACACTGCGGCTTTCTCCTTATCAGATTGCTGAGCCAGGCCAGGCATGGAAACAAAAATCAGACTGACAACCGCCAAATACATGATCCTGCTAAACATTTTCACCACCCTTCCTTTGATTCGAAGTTAATTGTTTTCAAAGCTTAACCACTTCCCTGCTAAAGACATCTTTATCCCTGTCGTAGTTTATCACGGTAACGCAGCCGTTTCTTGTTATTGAGCCCGCGCATATTTCACCCCTTCCTCGCTCATTTGTTTTCGCATACGGCCTGTGGACATGACCGCAGAGGGAAAGATCTATCTTGGATTCCTTCAGGAGTTTCAAAGCTTCTTTTTCACCCCAGATCCTGTGCCTGAATCTCAGCATCGGATGGTCTTCGTTTATGGGATAATGCCCTATCAGCACCAATGGCCTGTCCTGTTTTTCAGAACAGGATTTCACAATGAAATCGCTGCTTTTTTTTGACAGATATCCACACGAGGAAAGAAGATTTGTCGGGCAGCTTTCGTTAACAAGGATGAAATCGCAGTCGCCAAGGCTGATTTTCACCGGAAGATCGTTAAAAGAGAAACGGTCCCTATTGAGGAACTTTACCGCATATTTCATCGCATCAACGCATTTTTTACTGTAAACATAGCAGTCGTGGTTGCCGGGAATGTACATCAAAGGTATCTGCGAATTTCGCACAAGCGGAGCGAGTATGTCTAGTTGCTGTTTGAATTCCCCGGGCTGTCCAGTAGAGGTGATGTCTCCGCTCAGAACTGCAAGGTCAGGTTTCTGTTCAATAATATAGTCAACCGCCTTCTTCAAATAGCTCTGATCATGCTGATACTTACGCCTATAGTTGAAGTTGAAAACACCAACCCAGCGTTTATCGATATATGCCATCCAGTCTTCAGCCGGCCCACCGGCATGAGGATCTGAAAAATGTATTATCTTCATAGAAACACCTTCCTCTTTCAGCGTCAAATTTAACACAGGCAAGATGCCTGTGCTACATTTAATTCAAGAAATCACACAATTATGAAATTGGCTCACCTTGAATTCAACCTCAAACCCTCTTACTTTTACATCCATGAAAATTACAATCCCCATCGAAGAAACCTCTCTTGCGTTGATCATTGTTCATCTTGCCGTCCTCCTCGGAATAGCATTTACCGTGATGGTGATTGCGAGCATGCTGCGTCAGAGACGATCTCCCCAGAGCTCAGTGGCATGGCTTCTTTTTATAATTTTCTTCCCTTATATCGGAGCTCCCACCTATCTGATATTGGGGCGGCGAAAATTGAGATCAATTCCAGGCATGCATCCTGTGAAATTAGAAACTCCCGTGAAGCAAACAGTTCCGGAAAAGGAGGCGACTCATACCGATCTGATGCTCAGGTCGTACGGAATTCCCGGAGCAACCAGCGGTAACCGGGTCCGGATGCTGACAACCGGACAGGAAGGCTGGAACGGGCTGGTGGAAGTTATAGAAAAGGCGCAGTCAACCCTGCATATCCAGACATTCATATTCAGTTCAGATGAGACAGGAAGGGAAATCCTGAAACTCCTTGTGAAAAAGGCCGAAAGCGGTGTAAAGGTGCGTCTGCTTGTAGATGCCATCGGATCATTCCATGCATCCAATAGATTTTTTGAGCCCCTTGAAAAGGCGGGCGGCAAGATTGTCAGATTCATGCCAGTTTTCAATTTCCCGTTTAAATTCAGGATAAACCTGAGGAACCACCGCAAGATTGCGGTCGCGGATTCGCGTTGGACGATGGCTGGCGGAATGAATATCGTATCCGACGACATGAGCCCCGAAGCCAAGCCGGGACAGTGGAGCGACCTTTCCTTTGTCGTGGAAGGTCCGGCCTCATTTAATTACGAACAGGTATTCCGAGCCGACTGGCTGTTCAGTTCAGGAGAAGACATCTTTCTTGATCCTCTGAAATGTGATTCAGGTTCCGTTGACGGCAAATCAATTGTCCAGGTCCTTCCATCAGGCCCCGACATGACTTTCGACACCATGTATGACACAATCATGACATCTGCCTTCGAGGCGCGTGAACGGATTTGGATCATCACCCCTTATTTCGTTCCGGATGAGGCGCTGGCAAAAGCCCTGATCATAGCGTGTCACCGCAGAATTGACGTGCGCATAATCGTACCCGCCAAGTCGAACCATCCGCTGACAGATATGGCAGGGGCAAGTTTTCTCAGGGAGATTGGTGCAGCAGGGGGAACCATCCTTCGCTTCACCAAGGGAATGGTGCATGCCAAGGCGCTTCTTGTGGACCGCCATATGGCTATGGCTGGCTCGGCAAACATGGATCTGCGGAGTTTATTTTTGAACTGTGAAGTCATGCAGGTCTGCTATTCTCTGCCGGAAATAATTGCAATTGAGAAGTATGCGGAGATGCTCTCAGTGGATTCAAGCAAGGGGATGCCGAAAATCGGCGCCATGCGCGATACTGTTGAATCAATAGTCCGTATGGGCTCACCACTGCTGTGATTCAGGATAGTGTTAAGTTTTAGGTTTTAAGTGTTAGGGAAATAATTGACATTTAGAGAAAAACATCTTGCTTAAAACTAAAGGGAACCTCTAAAAACTGGCTACAGTTTTTGTATTAGCGCGACATACGCGCCGTCATTGGTTTCGGAGGGAAGGATTAACTTTTCCTCTTTCAGGATATACTGCGGTTTCTCTGAAATGAACTTTTTAACCTGCACGGAATTCTCCTCGCTTTCAACACTGCACGTGCTGTAAACAAGTCTCCCTCCGGGCTTGAGAAGTTTTGCGGCACCGTAAAGGATCCTCTTCTGGTCTTTGACGATTCCGTTGAGCCTTGGAATTGAAAAACGCCATATGGCATCGGGCTTATGTCTGCCTACTCCTGTATTGCTACATGGCACATCTAGGAGAATCGCGTCAAAAGTTGATTCTTTAAACGCCATTCCGTCCGATGAAACTACCAGTGATATATCGCCACATTTTGATTTGGTAAAATTCTCGACCGTCCTCTTCTGCCTGTCAAATGAAGAATCCGAGGCCAGAAGCGTGCCGCCCTTCATGAGTTCAGCAAGCGCCATGGCTTTTCCGCCAGGAGCCGCGCACAGATCGGCTGTAATATCATTTTTGGAAGGGTTGAGCATAAGGGGAGCAAGGACCGTTACGGGATCCTGGACATATATCTTCCCCTCTTCAAGCCACTTTTTCCTGAAAACATTTTCAGGATGCTCGGTGCCGTAGAATCTAAACGGTGCAAGTTCAAAACCTGTTTTCACTTCATGGCAGGATGCCTCTTTGAGTTCAGATTCTGGAATTTCAGAAAGTAACCTGAATGTGAACGGTGGCTTGTTCCTCAGTGTTTTTGCGAAGTTCGCAAGTTCCGCCTCGGACCAGCGCTCCTTCCATCTTTTATAAAGTATTGAGGGCAGGTTGAGCTTGACTTCCGGAGGCGCATCCTTTTCAATTTCAACCGGATCAATAGATGCGGTCCTGCGCAAAACGGCGTTTATGAAGCCGGCCGGCTTGGCCCCGTAGCGGCGGTGCGCGTAATCAACCGCCAGGTTTACCGCAATCTCCTTTGGTATGCCGGTATGGAACCAGGCTTCAGTAAGTGCGATGGAGAGGATTGTCATGAACTTGTGATCGACATCCCTTGCGAATTTCGCAATTCCGAACTCGATCAGCGCCCTGTTCCGGAAATATGTGTAGAGAAGGCTGGATATGCTCCGCCTGTATTTCGAGGCGTTCGGATCCTCGTCGAGGAAATTGTCGAGCATCACTCCCTCATCCCAGAGTTCCAAACCGTCAAGCGCTGTCTTGAATATGACCGATGATATGTTTTCTTTTTCCATCATAAAATGTAGCACAGGCATCTTGCCTGTGTTTGCCTTTAATCTTAATTTTAAATAGGCGGTACGCCTGAAGAACACAGGCAAGATGCCTGTGCTACTTTGTCTAATCTACATTCAAAATTTTCCCTGATATGCTTTTTCTGAAAAATAAATCCAATATTTTTCATAAAAAGCATATTACCGTGTTATATTTTTTCCTTTATTTCCAAAATAAAGGAAAAAATATTTCTTATGGATTTTCTTATAAGTGCGGCAATAATGGGTGTGGTTGAAGGCATTACGGAATTTCTGCCGATAAGCAGCACCGGACATCTCATAATCGTGAACCATTTCATCAAGTTCAAGGAACCGTTCGCCAATATGTTTGAAGTGGTTATCCAGCTCGGAGCGATCCTTTCAGTAATAGTATATTTCCATAAGAAACTGAATCCTCTCATCGGTGATGCCGGAAAAAGGGAGGAAGTTCTTTCAATATGGAAGAAGTCAATTGCCGGAGTTGTTCCCGCACTGATAATCGGCGGGATTCTGGGGAAGAAGATTTCCGAACATCTTTTCAAGCCGGGGGTTGTCGCAGGAGCGCTGATAATCGGCGGAATAATCCTGATCGTCATAGAAAGCCGGAAAAAGAAAACTGAAAAGATGAAAAGTGTTGCCGATATCACATACGGGATAGCGATCACCATCGGGTTGATACAGTGCCTGGCGATGGTTCCCGGCACATCAAGGGCGGCGGCAACCATCATCGGCGCAATGCTGCTTGGCGCATCAAGAAGCACCGCCGCCGAATTCTCCTTTTACCTGGCAATCCCGACCATGGCTGCCGCATCCGCATATTCACTCCTGAAACATTCCGCAGCAATGACTTCCATTGAATGGCAGGCTCTGATCGTAGGGTTCGTTGTCTCGTTTTTCGTTGCCTGGGCCGTCATCACATTCTTCATGAATTACATAAAGAAAAACGATTTCAAACCCTTCGGATATTACCGGATAATCCTCGGAATACTCGTGCTGATATTCTGCATGAATTAGAACCGATTTTAACCACAGAGACACAATGACAAAAAGATTTCAGAGATTCGGGAAAAAAACGGCTTGCCGAAATGGAACTGGGAAAGACATTTTAAGGCTTGAATTTAAGTAACAGATATGTTACCTTATGCTTTGAAGTGAAGGATGGGGATGTACCAGTTTTTCTATTGTACAATGTCGGCAGGGCGAATCGTCCTACTTCACTCTTTCGTCAAAAAAACACAGCAAACTCCAGCCAAGGACTTGGAAAAAGCGAAAAAAAGGTTAAGAGAGGTGAAACATGCATGGAAATAAATTCAATCCGATACACTGTGACCACGGAAAGGAGCTTGAAAAAAAGCTGATAAACGTGGAGTTCAGGGAAGCCTACGATGCACTTGAGGAGGAATTCACCCTCGTCAAATCACTTCTCAAAGCCAGGGAGAATGCGAATATGACACAAAACCAAGTTGCTGAACGTATGGGCACACTTCGTCCGGCCGTGGCAAGGATTGAATCCATAGGTTTCAGGAAAGTACCATCCCCGTCATTCAACACATTAAAACGCTACGCACATGCTGTCGGTTGCAAACTCGAAGTCAGACTTGTCGCCGCAAAATAAGCATCGGATGCGCACTTACATGATAACAATTGAGGTGTATTATGCTGGCAGTCGTGAAAACGCCCCGTATTGAAATATCCATGAACGGTCCGGGAGTTCCTGAACTTGTGGCATGGATAGGCAGGAAGTTCGATATCAGCATTGTTTCCAAAGTAGATGATGATTCCATGTTGAAACGGGAATTACCCGCAAACCAAAGGAGTTAAAAATGAAAACAATTTTAAACATGCTGATTATTGCTGTTTCTGCTTTCTCCATAATAGGCTGCACATCTGTCCCTTTCACCGGAAGAAGCCAGCTCATGCTGACAAGTCCCTCCGAAGAGGCGCAGCTCGGAGAACAGGCATGGCGGGAAGTGCTTTCACAGAACAGGGTGTCAGGCAATTCAAAATACAATATCGCTCTTAAAAGAATCGGTGCGAATCTCGCAAAAGTCGCCAACAAGCCTGATTACAAATGGGAATTCATAGTGTTTGAAAACGCCGAGCCTAACGCATTCTGTCTGCCGGGAGGAAAGGTAGGAGTATATTCCGGGTTATTCCAGTATACGGCCAACGATGCGGAACTTTCAGCGGTTGTAGGCCATGAGATCGGCCACGCCATAGCAAGGCACGGCGGAGAGAGGATGTCGCAGTCTGCCGTCCAGGAAGTAGGCGCTCAGGCGGTTGCAACAACTCTAAATGGCAAGTCCGCAGGAACGGTTCAAGCGGCTATGGTCGCGTATTCGGCAGGAACCAATCTCGGAGTCATGCTCCCTTACAGCCGGACACATGAATATGAAGCAGACAAGCTGGGCCTAGTTTACATGGCAAAAGCCGGCTATAATCCGAACGCCTCAATCACTTTCTGGCAGAAGTTCGGCAAGCTTTCCCAGACAGGTACGGTCGGCGAGTTTTTCTCCACACATCCGATGAGCGAAAAACGGATCGAGGAAATGAAGTCCTATCTGCCGACGGCGCTGGACATGTACCGTACAGCCCCGAATAAAAAGGATCTTGGCGAATCCCTTAAGTAGCTCGGGCATTCCTGCCCGAGAACAGAATCGGCGAATCGGAGAGCCGGTGAAACGGAGTGGAGAGATAAAACGCACCTCCATTTAATTCCGTATATATAATGTAAAGTTATCTAGAAGGACGACAATCAACCGAAAATGAGCTGTATAAATCCTGAAATAAACTATTTCCCTGACGGAAAATATGACACTCCTGCAGGTTCTGTAAAATTATGGGAAAAAATACTTTTCCTCGGAACGCGCTGGCAGTTCTATTTCCATTCGTTCAGAATCGCAGTAAGGTCTGGAACCCTCGCAAAAAAAGGACTTTACGGACCACGCGAACTCGCCTATAACGCCTTTGACCTGATCAGATCCGCGGAAAGGGTAGGAGGGCATGCCCACGTTGACGGTGTTGCGAATTTCGCAAAAGCCGACGGTCCGGTTGTAGTAATCGGCAACCATATGAGTTCATTCGAAACATATGCAATTCCGTGCATGGTTCTCCAGCATAAGCAGGACACAATCCTGGTCGTAAAAAAAGAACTCGTCGATTATCCTTTTTTCGGACGGGTCGCCAAGATCTACGGGATTCCGGTGTCCCGGACAAATCCACGCGAAGACTTTAAAACCATTATGACTGAAGGCCAGAAATACATTGAAGCCGGCAGGTCTGTTATAATTTTCCCGCAGTCAACGCGCTCCGTCGAGTTCAAGCCAGAAGAATTCAATTCCATAGGCGTGAAACTTGCGAAACGCGCAAATGTACCTGTAATTCCATTCGCTCTGAAGACGGATTTCTGGGGGAACGGTAAACTGGTGAAAGACTTCGGTCCGGTTGACACCAAAAAAGATCTTCATTTCAGCTTCGGCGAACCTATCCACATCAAATCCGCCACCGGCAAGGAAGAACACGAACAGATCGTCAACTTCATCCAAGGCAAACTAGCCGAATGGAACAGGAAGTAAAGAACCCTACCACGAAACACACGAACGACACGAAAAGGTATTTTATTGTTAAGAAAAGATTAAGGATTCTTGTTGGAGTTCACAGCTTTAGCGTGTCTTGATATTGAAGAGTATAAACAAGCTGAAGCTTGGACTCCAACTTAATAAATCAACTCAAAAAACTTGGTATCTACGCGTCTTTGCTTTGAAATAATTTTCCTGTCGTTCGTGTGTTTCGTGGTTACAGAAAGAACGGCAGTTGCCCTGTGCCTTTACGGTCGAGTCCGCCTCTGGAGATAAGATAATCCAGTCCGGCCAGCATATTTGCCTTGTCATTCGGGAATCTTCCTTCCAGCGGTGCCGGATTTGAGGCGTGATTCGCGCGGAAAACTGTTTTCACCAGCTCTAAATTCTCAATCATTTTGCGAAGTTCGCAGACAGCCCCGTATTCCGAAACAGTCTCATAACCGGTGAACATCTTTGTTCCCGGCACTTCTACAAAACGCAATGCCGACAGGAGACGCGGTTGCATTTTGTTCAGCACCGCCGCAGTTTCAAGGGCATGTTTTCCCGAACCGTTTTTCCCGCCCAAGCCCAAAAGCACCATGACTGAGCATCGGAGTCCGCATTCCTGCGAAATCCGCACCGCTTCAATCATCTTTTCAGCGGTTTCACCCTTGTTGACAATTTTCAATAACTCTTCATCTCCCGTTTCAAGCCCCAAATAAAGGGTATGCAACTTTAGTTGCCGAAGTTCGCAAAGCTGCTCTTTTGTCTTTGCCAGAATAGAACTGCCGTTGGCATAGAGGTTCACTCGGGTGAGTTTTGGAAACAGTTCGTTGAGTTTCAGCAGATAATTTTTCAGTTTCTCAAACGGCAGTATCATCGCATCGCCGTCGGCTAAGAAAATTCTCTGTGTCTCCGGGTATTTCTTCGCTGCTTTTTTGAAGTCGCCCAGGACTTCATCATATTCGCGCTCTTCATAGCGCGAATATTTGTACATCCCGCAGAAACGACAACAGTTATGCGGACAGCCGTACGCCACCTGGAATATCAGGCTATCTGCTTCTGCTGGTGGTCGGAATAGTGGCTCTCGGTATTGCATTATCTTTTCCCGTCGCTATCGCTATCGTAATCGTTGTCGTAATCGCTCCCTTTTTCCCTCACAGAATATTCTCTTTGCGCCAGTTTCGTGAGCATTGAAACAATCCTGCTGAGAATTTGTTTTGCCTCTTCGTTTTCACTTTTGGAAAGAGCTCCTCCGATTTCAAGAATATCCTGGATGGCAGCACATTCCAGCGCGGAGCCACGTGAAATTTCAAAAAAACGTCTTCTGTCTCCATCGGATGTTTTTCCATTGCCCTCCGCAATGTTTAAAGTGATTGACTGCGATGCCCGTATCAACTGGTCTCTTGCGCTGCGGTGTTTTCCTTTCAATGTCTCAGAAATATCCAAAGCCCATTTTACATAGGTCAACGATAGTTTGTAAACATCAAGACTTTCATGGCCGAATATCATTTCCCAATCCTTTCGATTACGATAGCGATTACGAATACGATAGCGATTTAATACTGCAATAAGAGCAAGACACCCATGTATTATGCGGACAACCGTACGCCACCTGGAATATCAGGCTGTCGGATTCGGCCGGCGGTCGGAATAATGGTTCACGGTAATTCATAAAAAATTTGCTAATCGATTACTTCAAGATTATACTTTATCTTTATCGTTCTTATTGTTTGCGTCAAGAT
>CAZION010000071.1:0-30945 GCA_964540865.1 uncultured Victivallis sp. | reverse complement strand
ATCCGAATATCCTCCTTCGCCAAGGCTACGGGGGACAGGTCGAAATCCGAAACAAAGAGGAAATTAATTAATTTTCGAATGTTTCAAACATTTTTTGAGAATTGGAGTTTTATTTTGATATTGTTTCGAATTTCGTGCTTCGAGTTTCGGATTTATATACGCTTAAAGCATAGAACTGTGAAACAAAGACACTATAATTTTTCCTAAGGGGCTAATACCTGCACGAACGCTGCGCGGCGGCCATAAGCAGGCGCATGCCGGTGAGCCGCGAACCGTTGTTTATCGAGCCGGCCGTCGAAAACAAAAGCCCTCTTTTCTCTTTAGCCTGCTCGAAGTCTCGCAACAGTTCGCATACCATGTTGACTTCCTCGTTGCGGCTGAATGTGAAGGGCGCAAGCTGACCATGAATGACCGCCTTGGGACAATATCTGCGGATTTCGCTGACTGTCAATGTCGGTCCGAAATTCACGCCGGTCATCCCGAGTTTTTCAAATAATGGCAGGAGATGGGACATAGCCGAATCGGAATGCTGGTAGCGCGAGTCTTCGGGATTCGGACTGTAATAATCAAAGATTCCTTTCAGGATCGGATAACCGAAGAGCTCGTACATTTCGGGATTGAACAGACAGCAGTTGTCATCGGCAAATCCGAAACCATGGGGATAATTGTCTTTTGTATAACCCGCCTCTTCATCAAGCACCCGCCCTATTTCCAGCATTGTCCTGAGTATCGCGTCGCGGAAACGGACAGCAAGATCGGGATTGTCCAATGTGAGGAAGATCATGTTCTCAGCGCCGAAAACGCTTGTCGCAAATGTGCAGGGCCCACGCTGACCCCGATAGAGATTCGGTTTTATGCCTCTTGGCAGAAGCCTGGCTTTGGCTTCATCCCATCCTTCCGGAAGAATGAATTTGCGAATATCGCAATTCTCGACGCGATCCAAAAGCGCCTTCAATTCATCTTCTGTGTTTGCCGACTGCTGCAGCCACCAGGAGCCTTCGTGCCAAATGTTTTTGGCTTCGAAAACATCATGCAGGCCCTTTGTCGCGGGATAGAGGTCCTCCGGCGGAGGTGAAGGTTTTTCGCTAAGCAGTCTGCGTCCTACAATCTTCTCCGCCTTGTCGTTGAACGCTTTGTTTAGGGAGAGCCTCCATTTTTCGTCTTTCTGTTGTTTCCAGAAATCCTCGGGGATTCCGAGTTCGTCGAATACGACTTCCGTGCTGTTGAAGACATTGAGCGGCAACTGTTTTATTTCCTTGGAAAAAGGATCTTTGATCGCCTCATCCTGATCCTTCCAGAATCTTTCCGTGTCGACCGGTGCAAGCCCTCCGTTCTTACGGGCCTCCGCCACCAGCCATTCGGCCTTCTCTATATGTTCTTTCATTCTTGCTCCCATTATTCTTTGATATATTTGTAAAATAACGTTATAATATGGATATAAAATGGAAAATAACAGCAAAAATTTGTAATATTGTGATATATGCAAATATTCACCGACAAAGATTTCCCGGAAGAAAAACCTCAGTTCCTGCAGATAATGTTTAGCGGGCAATGTTATAAGATGCATCCTATGCACATTAACATGGACGAATCGTACAGTTGCAAAACTTCATTAAAATCCCCGGAGCATAGGCACGATGTATATCATATTGTATTGTACGGCCAGGGGACGGGAAAATTCTCGTACAAAAGAAGTCTAATACCGGCTGAAGCAGGTATGCTTGTATTGAGCTCTCCTGGAGAAGGGCACTGTTTTCCTCCGGTCCGCAAAGGAAAGCTGACATATTCCGAATTCACTTTCTCGTATGATTCCGTGAAAACTGGCAATCTCGGAATTCCGTTCAGGGAACTTCTTGTGCTTTACTCCGGCCTTCGGTTCTCGGACTGGAACAGTGTTATCTCCCTTGACGAAGTGCAGCGTGCCGAACTTCGGGATATTCTGAACAGGATATCGCAGTTGAAGGAGAGCGAATCGGCCCTGCGATTTTTCCGGTTCTACAGGAGTGTGGCAGATCTTTTCGCATTCCTAGCGCTTGTCCAGGCACCGAGAAACATTGATCGTGAAAATGATTTTGGCTCACGTCTCTCGAAAGCCAGGGATTACATACATTCCCATTACGACAGCAAGATCAGTCTGGAAAAACTTGCAATGATGGCGTGTGTGTCAAAGGGGCATTTCCAAAGGGCGTTCAAGATGAAATTCGGGGTTTCCCCTGTGACTTACATGAACCAATACAGGATAAGCGCAGCAAAAAACCTTCTGTGTACGACATCGCTTTCATGTGCGGAAATAGCGGCGGAAGTCGGATTCGATGACATCTTCTATTTCTCAAAAGTCTTCAAGAAAGTCACAGGGTGCAGTCCGATTAGCCTGAGAAAACAGTGATCTCTATCGGTTGCCTTACTCTACCAGGAAGAACAGCCCTTACGGGCTTAACTATGAACCAATACAAATCTTTTTTTTGTTAGTAGTTAATGCCGTAAGGCATGTGGGGCAGATGCCGGGTAAGTCAAATCCTTTTACTTTTTCCATGAGTTTATTACTGCTGTTTTCTTCTGATGATAAACCGGAAAGTCATATCGTCGTTGAACCACATTGGGAAGTTTGTTCCCCATACGTTATTATAGAGATTGAAATGCAGTCCGCCGTTCATATCGGGAAGCCTGTCATGGAAATCGAGCAGCGACAATAATATGTTTTTCATTCAAAAAATTCAGAATGAATTTATTTGAATGAAAAACTATAATCTCGCAGAATCCAGGTTTGGAAGTATATTATCCGCCCTATGACAGAAAAAAAACTCAAATATGCGGTGATAGGGGATCCTATTGCGCACTCCTTATCGCCGCAGATGCATAATGCCGCTTTCAATGCGCTCGGAATAAATGCCGAATATATGGCCGTTCATGTAAAAGAGAATGAGCTTCCAGCCTTTGCAGACATGGCTAGGAAAGAATTTGCAGGCTTCAACATCACTGTCCCCCATAAAAATGCCATAATACCTTTTCTTGATTCAATCTCGGAAGGATGCAAGCTGACGGGAAGCGTGAACACTGTCATAAACAGGAGAGGTCGTCTCCACGGCGAATCCACCGACGGCTACGGTCTTGAATCTGCGATAAAAGAGGAGTTTGGGATTTCCTTGGAAGGCAATCGTTTTTTATTTCTGGGAACTGGTGGAACTGTAAAGGCCGTATCCTTTCATTTTGCAGCGAAAGGCGCTAGGACACTTTATTTTGCAAACAGGACAGTTTCAAAATCCCAGATTTTAATCGAGGAGCTCGACAATGAATATCCTGAAACTGGATATTTCTGCTGCAGCCCTGAAAATGACGGTCTGATGGATGACTTTGTGTCGCGTTCGTCTGTTGTCATCCAATGCACCAGTTTAGGATTGAAGCCGGAGGATCCGAGTCCGCTTGACGATAAATTTTTCAGACTAGGCAAATGTTACTATGATACCATATACAAGAATACGGCCTTCCTTAAAATTGCCGCAGGAAAAGGATGCAAGTTGGCAGGTGGTCTTTCAATGCTTCTTCATCAGGGCGCGAAATCTTTTTCAATATGGACCGGGAACCCGGCTCCGGTTGAAGTGATGAGAGAAGCGCTTTACGTAGAAATAAAGAAACGTCTATAGTAAAAAAATATTAAACATGGAAAAAGAACAGCCCTCACGGGCTTAACTGCCAACAAACACGAATCTTGATTTGTTCGTAGCCTGCCCTCCGAAGCCTTGGCGAAGGAAGGTCAATGCCGCAAGGCATGTTCTTAGATTTAACCTATAACTGGTAAGTTTAAACAAATGGATTCCACTATTCAGATATCATCCAATATTATTCCGTTACTCAATGTTTTTGTTTTCATAATCGGCGCATGCATCGGCAGCTTCTTCAATGTCTGCATATGGCGCATACCCCGGGATGAATCCATAGTCTCGCCCCCTTCACACTGTCCGAAATGCGGACATCTCATACCGTGGTATGAAAACATCCCGCTTGTGAGCTGGCTAGCCCTCAGGGCGAAGTGCAGCAAATGCAGGGTGTCGATAAGTCCGCGCTACTTTTTTGTAGAGCTTCTGACAGGATATGTTTTCCTGCTCATATGGATGAAGGTGCTTTCGTCCGGACAGCCGATTGCTTTTGTTTTTCCATATTTCTTTGTTGCGGCACTGGTGATATTGACAACGTTCATTGATGCCGAGCACAGCATAATCCCGAATGAGATAACCTATGCCGGGATGATCGCAGGTCTTTGCTTTTCGATAATATGGCCTGAATTGTGGTTGCCGCACAGGAATTGGATTATGCCTGAAAGACTGCTCTCGTTCATTTTTTCTTTCGGCAGTTTGATCATATCTGTCCTTTTCATGTCGTTCATTGCCCTGGGGGGGAGATATATTTTCAAGAAGGATGCCTTGGGCTGGGGAGATGTGAAATATATAGGGGCCGTCGCGGCTTTGCTCGGAATCCCAGCCTCTTTCTTTTCATTATTGTTTGCGTCCATTACCGGGACAATCTACGGGTTGTCGTTGATTATGCTTGGAAAAGGAAAGCTCAAAAGCGCATTTCCACTTGGCCCGTTTCTTGCAGCCGGAACAATCATATGGGTGTTTTTCGGTGAAATTATTTATGAATCGTATTTCCATCTGTCAAATCTTATTGCTTTAAAAGTGACCGGCGGATGGTAAATTAAGGGCGGAAATTGGATTCAAAATCGTTAAGTTAAGCCACAGGCAGGATGCCTGTGGTACATTTAAGAAAGATGGGGGCAATAAAATGAAATCAGGGGTAATCAGGCTTTTTCTGTTATTTTTTCTGGCGACAGGCTCCGTCTTGTTTGCCGAAGCACAGGATGAATCATCCTCAGAGCTTAAGTTAGCCGATCTTTTCACAGATCATATGGTTCTTGAGAAAGACGTTGAAGTCCCAATATGGGGAATGGATACCCAAGGCAATAAGGTTAAAGTTTCTATTGCAGGGCAGACACTTAATGCAACAGCTGATAAGGACGGCAAATGGAAAGTATTCGCAGCTCCATTGAAAGAGCCTGGACCTTTTCAGATGGAGGTTGAAAGCGAATCAGGAAAGCTGGTTGTCAAGGATATTCTATGCGGTGAAGTTTGGATTTTCGTGGGTGACGCCGTAGTAAGCCAGGCAATGGCAAAATCAGCATCAGCAAAATCACTGCCAACGGATCGGAATCAGATAAGGATGTTTAATGTTCCGAGAAAGATAGCGAGACTTCCACATGACGGAAGTTCAGCGAAATGGGAAATATGCAACCCTGATTCTAACGATAAGATTCCGGAGGTTCCATATTCTTTTGCGCAGGAAATACAATGCAAAACAAATCTTCCGGTTGGTGTTGTCATATGTTCTGTGCCCGGTACCGTTTCTGAAGCTTGGATTAGCAGAGAGGGGATCAATGCCATCAAAGACTTATCTTTCCTATCCGAATACCAGAACCTGATATATAGCTTCGAGTTCAGGATAGGCGGCACTTACAGGGGGATTAACGCCCTTTCAAATATCAATATTGAAAGCTACGATGTCAAGAACAGTGGCGCAGTTAAAAGACTTCAGCGTTGGTCTGATACCGCAAAAGGTAAAAATATGTTCAAGTCGGATACCGACTTTGAACGCTGGCAGGATAAAATCCAGGACTGGGTTGACATTTCCATCCGGAGTGAATCGCAGGGTTCCCCTGTTTCCGAGGAGCAGAAGGCATGGCCCTTGTTCATACAGGCGGCTTCTGGTGTCATTGCCGATCCTCGCACATCACCCACAAGGCCTTCGGGATTGTTCAATGGAATGGTAAGCCCTCTTGTACCTTATGCCGTTAAAGGAGTTGTCTTATGGATTGGAGAAGTTGATGGGGGATGGGATAGGGGTGATTCATACTTCAATATAGTCACGGGGCTGATTAAAAACTGGAGAGCGGTATGGAACAAGGCTCAAGGGCCTAAGAAAGCAGAACTCGCTTTTGTCGTAGTGCAACTTCAGGATTTAAAGGGTAAGAAGGATATCTCGGAAGATGAATGTTCAAAGATAAGAGTTGCCCAGGCTTCCATCCCTGGTAAACTGGCTAATACTGCAACCGCTGTGACTATGGATTTGGCATTGAATGAAAACGGCTCTCTTTCTCCGGAGGCCCTTAAGGAAGCCGGACAGCGTATCGCTTGGAGCACCCTCGGAAAATTTTATAATCAGAAAATTGTTTGCTCCGGACCGGTTTTTGAATCCATCGCGTCCCAGGGGGGACAGATCAAAGTGAAATTTAAGTTCGATGACAACGGATTGATTGCAGGAAGAGGCGGAAATGCAGAGAAGGTGATTGGTTTTGAAACTGCGGATTCCAACAAGACGTTTATTAAAGCCGAAGTCGCGATAGAGAAGGATTCGATTGTCATTAAAAATACAGGCGATATTGTTGCAGTCCGTTACGGCTGGGAATTGACCGCCGGAGCAAACCTGTATAACAAGGAAGGTTTGCCAACAACGCCATTTATAGCTAATCTTCCGGAGAAGAAATAACAGATAGTTGGTAGTTCATTGCTCTTAGACTATGAAGTGCCAGCTGACAGCTATCAACTCCTATGCAACGGTGGAGATTCGTGCAGGGCTTTTATCTTCCTTCAACCTTGAGAAGCTTTGTGAATTTCTTGAAAAACCACAGTATTAGGTAAATCACAAGTCCTGCCAGGAAGAAAGTCATCCATGTTTCGCTAATGTAAAACCTTTTTTCAGTTACCACTGTTTCAGCTACATGGAGTGCAGTTATGGATGCCACGATTGCGAAGAAGCCGTTGAACTCCCTTTTCAATACGTTTTTAATTGAGAATGTGAGTTCCGCTGATTCCCATTTCCTGAAATCAGGGATGATTACCGGGGTGTTTTCGGCCCATTTCATGAAAGTGTCACCGAATTTTTCCCTTAAAAAAGCCTCTTCAGCAAAGATAATGCGTTCATAATAAAGCCAGTATAGAAGGGTCCCGAGCAGGACAAGCCACCAGACTTTTGTGAACAGGATTACTCCCAGGAAAATGAAGAAATTCCCTACATACAGGGGATGTCTTACCACTGAATACAGACCCTTGGTGTTAAGCGAGTCGGCCTTCTGTCTTTTTGTGTTTCTTCCGGAAGTCCCCTTGGGAGTGCTGCCGATTATGATGCAACGGAGGAGGAGCCCGAAAAAGGCAATTCCGATTGAGAAAATCTCCCAGCACTTTTCAAATTTGCGGCCTGCGAATTTTTCCATCAGCTGTGAATCCAGAAGCGCGACTATCAATATTGGAATGAGCAGAAGGGGAAGAAAACTTCTCCATCTGAAAAGCCAGCCCCCGCTTTTTTCATATTCTTCTCTGATTGCCATAAGAAAATTCCCTTTTGTAATTTTAAAAACAGGCAGTAAACTTAGGCGGAATAACTCAAAAAGCAAATTCAAGTTTATGATTGACGGTGAATTAAAATGACTGATGAGATCTTTGTTAAAAAACGTAGAATCCGCTACAGGGGTACACATCCGCGACGCTTCCAGGAAAAATACAAGGAACTGAATCCGCAGCTCTATTCCGACGAAGTGAAAAAAGTCATGGAGCGCGGACAGACCCCTGCGGGAATGCACCGTCCTATTCTTGTCAGGGAAGTTCTGGAGGCGCTTTCGCCTAAACCCGGGATGCTGGGGCTTGATGCGACGCTCGGGTTTGGCGGACATGCACAGGAACTGCTGAAGCTGATTGTTCCAGGAGGACGTCTGATCGGTATCGATGTGGATCCGCTGGAACTGCCCAGGACCGAAGCCCGTTTGCGCGGACTCGGCTTTTCAGAGGATGTCCTCTTCGTGCGGCGAATGAACTTTGCAGGTTTGCCACAACTTTTGACGGTGGCCGGTGGATTGTTTGATTTTATTCTTGCGGATCTTGGAGTATCATCAATGCAGCTGGATAATCCGGACAGGGGATTTTCTTTCAAAACAGACGCCCCTCTGGACCTTCGCCTCAATCCAGGCAGGGGGCAGCCTGCATCGGTGTTTCTCAAGTCAATTACTGAAGAAGATCTGTCCGAGCTCCTGGTCATAAACGCGGATGAGCCACATGCCGGCGAAATTGCGAAGGCGGTATTTGAACGCAGGCTGCAAATTGATACTACAACGCATTTGGTGGATATTGTAAACCAGGTTTTGCGGCGCGTTCCGGAACAGATCAGGCGTGAAGAGACTAAGAAATCATTGCAACGGACATTCCAGGCGTTGCGAATTGCAGTCAACGATGAATTTACAGTACTTGATCAGTTCCTCAACCTTCTGCCGGGCTGCCTTAAGGAAGGTGGACGTGTTGCAATACTGACATTTCATTCCGGTGAAGACCGCCGTGTTAAGAAGTCTTTTCTGGAGGGTTACCGTTCTGGAATCTACTCCCAGATTGCCCGTGAACCCATCCGGTCATCCGGAGAGGAACGCCGCTCAAACCCGAGGGCGGCATGCGCAAAGCTCCGTTGGGCGGTAAAAAAGTAGTTTTCCGGGTAAAATAAGAAAAGCGATTCTATATATGAAATGGGAACCTGCAATCTATGAACACAAAGCCGCTTTGATTGGCAGGCCTCCGGCTGAAGTTGCGAACTCCGCAAAGCTCCTGACCGAAGCAGTGCTCAGAGAATACGAAGTCTATAAATCTGATTATATCACCGTCGGCCTAGATGTCTACAACATCGAAGCCGAGGCGCTTGGTGCGCGACTTACTGTTCCCGGTGAAAACGAGTGTCCTGATTTGGCTTCTTTGTTGCTGGACATCAATAGCCTGCCGAGCAAGTTGGCTATCCCGGCTATCCCGGACGCCGGGCGATTCAATCTGCTGATCGAATCCGGAAAACATGTCGGTGACGCAATCGGTGATCGGGCCAGAGTGCGGGTTGCAGCTTCCGGTCCGGTGACCATGGCTGCGAAACTCGCAGGTGTTGAAGACCTGATAATGTCACTTTGCATGCAGGACGGGCACGCTGTGCGTCTGCTTGAATTCACAACAGGGATTGCATCGGCATGGTGCGCTTGCCTGCGAAAGAACGGACTTGATGCGATAATTTTCGACAGTATGGTTGCGCCACCCATGTTCAGCCCGGACATGTATGCTGAATTTGCATTGCCGTTGCATCGGAGGCTGATGGGGATGCTCGAAAAATCTGGACAGTCTGAGCGCGAGCTGGTAATAGGAGGCAATACAACTCCTATAGCTGGTCTTTTGCGTCAGACCGGGGCGAACATCCTGCTCTGCGATTACGCCGCCAATGCGACAGCATTCAAAGCTGAGCTGGGGGATGATTCCTCCTTGAAAGTTCGTCGCAACGTCAATCCGGCTTTGCTCGGGGTATCTGATGCAGGGCAGCTCTCGGATAGGTTCAATTCTGAACTGTCCCTGTTTTCTGACCCCATTGCCGGAACTGGAATTCTTCCCTTTGACTTCAATCCGGATAAATTCCTGGACTTCAAGAAAACGGTGGATGGGAACCGGTTCCCGGCATTCAGCCGCCAATAGATATGGTTCCGATTTTTTTAACAATGTATTCCTTATGTTTACTAAACATAAATATTTTTATAAAAATATTTATCATAGGTATTGAATTTGTTAAAACATTCTGATATAATTAATATCAATTTAACAAACAGGGCGTTTATTAAACATGGCAACTGTAAGGGACATAGCAGTCAAGTCCGGTTATTCCGCCGCCACGGTATCTCTTGTTTTTCAGAATGACCGCCGCATCAGCGAGGCCACTGCGACCCGGGTACGCGCTGCTGCCAAGAAATTGGGATACAATTACGCGCCCAAGGCAAGCAAGGTGTCTTCAAATTCAAAGCAGCGGAAATTCTTGCTGGTTACATCCGCTCTGACCGACAACCCCTCTGCGTCCTACGTTTCAGTGATATCCGGTATTGCAGATGCCTGCCGGGAACTTGCTGTCGGTTTTTCTTTGCATCAGCTGAAAAATCCTGACAGTTTCCCGGAGTCGGCAGCCGCAGGATATGATGGGATTATTTATGGGATGGCCAATTCTATAATCGAGAAAACCCTGATTGAAAGAATTAGAATCCCCATTCTTAAAGCCATGTCTGTTCCAAATATTGGATGGCCATATGACCATGTGACTTACAATAATTCAATGGTTGCCCGTATTGCCGGAAATTATTTTCATAAACGGGGTCATCGCAGAGTTGCAATAGTAAGCCCTGACAATGCCATCAGCAATGAACGGGTTGAGGGGGTGCGTCAGATTATTGAGCTTGACGGTGGACAGTTTGACTTTCTTATATGGCCTGCCAACGTTTCCAGACAGGAAATAGATGAATTGATTACTGCTTTTTTCGTGGCGCTGCGGGCGGATAAGGTTACAGCGATATTTTCACCCGGTGATTCCTATACGGTATCCATCTACCAGATGCTTCTGCGGCAGGGTATCCGCCCAGGGCAGGATATTGATGTGCTGTCATGCAATAACGAGGATATCTTGGAACAGCTTCATCCGCGTCCGCCATCGATTGACATTCATGCCCGAAGCATTGGTCGCATGGCTGTGCGCCAGCTCATATGGAGGCTGGAGAATCCCGGAGAACCGGCAGTCACCCTGCAGATGTCTCCTTCGCTTCCGGGCGTAAAGATAAGAGGACAATAAACAAAGCATTTCTGAGTCAAAGAAAAGGAAGGATTGAAATGGGAAAAAAATCAGCGAGTATTAGTTCCCTCACCATAAAGTTAGTGGCTCGCCAAGACGCAATTCGACCTGTCCGGCGTAGCTTTGGCGAAGACGGAAGGGTGAAGAGCTCAATTAAATTTACGTTAATTGAGCTCCTGGTAGTAATTGCGATCATTGCAATACTGGCTGGAATGCTTCTTCCTGCGCTGAAACAGGCGAAGGACAATGCAAGGGACATCAGCTGTTTATCTAATCTAAAGCAAATAGGGCTAGCTTTTGAAGGGTTCGCCAACGACTGGAATGGGCGGCTTCCCTCCTATTATGTCGGCCCGGAGTGGGGCAGCTGGCCTTTCCCGGGCGCGGTTGCAGTCCTTCAAGACTATAATATGCCCATATCAAAGGGTGATATTTCCCCCATCTGGAAGTGCCCCTCCAATATGACACCCGACAGTTTCACTTTCCCGGATCCGACTCCAAACCCTCTGACCTACACCCAGCAGGATAACATCAGGACCGCCGGATCAGACGGAAAAATAGATGTAACCTATGCATCCAACGCCCATTTATGGAACAGTTCAAATCTCCCTACGGAATGTGTCAAGAATGTTTTCATGGTTAAGAAACCCTCGGAGATTTGGGTGCTGACCGATGCTGACAAGGTCCAGCGTCCCGGACTGAATTTCAAGAAGGCGGACAGCACCATTCTCGGATTGAACATCCCCGTACATAGCGGCAAGAAGCGGAATGTCCTGTGGCGGGACAACCATTGCGGTTCCTGGTCCATGAACATAGCCCAGAACTATTATTATTCCCAGTAACCTGAATGTTCTGAAGCAAAATAATTCTTATTGAAAAGTCATAATAAAATACCGGATTCGGAATTCAAAACACAATGATGGGCTTCGAATCGGCTTATCTAAAGAGGTGCAGGATGAAATATGGATTACTGAGTTTGATCTCTCTGGGTGTTGTCTTTACCGCAATGGTTTCTATTCAAAGTGCATGCGCCGCCCAACCGACAGGGGCGCCCACTGTGGTCCCGGGCATCAAGCTCAATCCGGAGACGACGTTGATTGTCGTACCTGACAAAGCGGACCAGCGTGTGGGCTACGCTGCGGCAGTCCTGTGTGATTTGCTCAGAAAAGCAACTGGTGAGGTCAAGGGGTTCGAGACTGTTCCGGAAAGCTCGGAGAAGATCAAGCCAGCGGAATATTTCATTCTCGCTGTCGGTCCAACGCGATGGGCTGATCCCGCAAGAACTGCAAATCTTCGCGCAGACGGGTATTCCATCCTGGGTTCGAAGGGGGTGGTCTCTATCAGTGGCGCTGGAGTGGAGGGACCGCTCTACGGAGTTGTGGCATTCCTTGACAAGGTTGCGGGTATCCGTTTTTACCTGCCTGGGGAACAGTTCACCAGCATGCCTGTAAAAAAAGAGATATCCGTCGGCTCTCTGGACATCATATCGGAGCCGTTTGTCGCCTCCTGTTACATGAGCGGCATCGAACTGGGGGATCCGATCACACGTTCCTGGCTATCGCTCAATGCAGGTTTCCGCCGCAAGGGCGGTACGCATCAGCACAACATGTTCGCCATGTTCCCCCCGGAGAAATACGCGGGGAAATCCCCGGAGATTTATCCGATACTCTCGGGCAAAAGGCATATACCCGAATCAGCAAAGGATCAGGCCTGGCAGATTAATTTCCTTGAGCCCAAGACGCTGGAAGTCGCGGAGCAGTCGGTTTTGGAATTTTTAAAAAACTATCCGGATCACGCTTATGCGACCATGAGTATTAATGACGGTTATGATGTGAGTCAGGACGAATTGACGCAAGCACGTATCAAGGCGTACCAGGAGAAAAACCCAGGGAAGGAATCACGCGACCGGGCCTCCTCGGAGATTTATTGGGAGTTCATCACAAAGCTCGGCAATCGCCTTATGGTCAGCGCACCTGGCAAGCGGCTTGTATGTCTGGCTTATGCAATGACGCGCTTCCCGCCGGAACAGAAACTCCCGCCTAACATTGTGGTTTTCACCAACTATCACGTCGCTGAACTTCCGACAGAGGGTGTCGCCGTTGCTGGAAAGACACCGCTTGAGGGTTGGCTTGATCCATGGCTTGCTGTTACAGATCACATCGGGAATCACGACTGGTATCAGGGATCCGGCTACCTGCTCCCCCGGATTTATTCCGGGTACTGGGCAACCTTCCTGCGTACTTTGAAAGCCAAGGTCAAAGATCCCTACATGCATGCCGAATGCTATCCCAACTGGGGACTTGACGGTCCCAAGCTCTGGGTGCTCACCAGGTTGTGGTGGGATCCGTCTCAGGATCCGGACAAACTCACAAGGCAGTTCTGTGACGATATGTTTGGACCCGGCGCAGAGCCGATGTCGGCATATTTCAAGAAGCTCGAAAATCTATGGGGGCAGCTCGATATCACCGACGGTCCCGAACGCAAGCTGTATCGCTGGATCTCGCAATTTAAAAGCACTCCGGCCAGCCGGAATATGATTGCGGAATCACGCGGATTCCTAGATGAGGCTTTGAAGTCGGACATGAACGAAGCCCAGCGGGCGAGGGTGGTCTTCTTTTCCGATTGTTTCGGTATGACCGAGCGCTTCTTTGAACTTGTTGAAAAGCCGGTCGTGACAGAGGCGGACCTGAAAGAAGGGGAAGAGTATATCGAGAAAAAAGTGTTAAGCCATCCATTGAGCCTGCACCATAAGAATCTGACTGTTCCCGCCTGGCGGGAAGTTTATTGGGCGAGGATCAAAGCTGCGGATCAAAGCCTGGCTCTGCCGGTTGCGCCAGCACCAAAACTGGGGGCGGTACCGGTAGATGCGGCTTGGGAGAAAAGCGCGGTCGCTAAAAACTGGTTGGTCAAAGGTGCCAGCGGGGATTCGCAGAAAACAAGCGCACAGCTGCTTCAGGACGGCTCGAATCTTTATGTTCGCGTGACATGCCCCAGGGAGGATGTTGGCAGCCTTGTTGAGAGCGACGATGACAACTGGCGCAGCGATAATATTGAATTGTTCTTTAACCTTGACGGAGACAAATCCACTTTTGAAAGGCAGATGTGGGTGAAAACCAACGGGCGCGTCTTTGATTTTTCAGGCAGAGAAAACCCCAATAAAAACATCAGCGGCAAAGTTGTGAAAAACAAAGATAATTATGTCGTTGAGATCTCTGTGCCGTTTGATTATGCAAAGGCCAGTCCTGCCGCCACGGCAATTGGCATAATGATGGTTCGCAACGAGTTCAAACGCCTTAAAGGGATGAATGATCTTATGTATTCCGCTTCATGGAACGGAGTGCTGACTTTGAAGGACAAATAGGAATTCCAGATCCAGTGATGGCGAATTACGAATTGTTGTGATATTGATTCATGAATCGGAGCATCGTTAATAAGTGGAGATAGAAATCATATGAAATGGGAAAATCACAATTGGGCGGACCCTGAATTGTTCATAATGGCTGACAGAAGCCTCATCGAGAAAAATGAAGGCGGGGAATTCAATGTGTGCCAGATGCAAAAGCTCCGGGAACCGGTAATGGGGCATGAGCAGCCCTGGGAAAGCGACGGACTTCAGCAGGATCCTATTACAGGCTCAATTCTCCGCAACAGGGAAGATGGATTGTTTCATCTATGGTATCACAGTCATAACCGTCTTATAAGGGAAACTTCCACGGAGAATGCATCACTGGTTTGCAGGGCTATCAGTCCAGACGGGATAAAATGGGAGAAGCCGGCCCTCGGAATTATCCCGTACGACACAAATTCAAAGACGAACATGATATGGATGACCGACCATCATATGCGTGAAACCAATAGCTTTAATATTCTGCCGAATATGACCAGGGGAACGTTTGATACGGAACTGATAGCTTCAGCTTATTCCAGCTATGACGACGCTCTGTACAATCAAGGGATAACAGTGCTAAGCAGCAATGACGGTAATGAATGGAAGAGCTGTTTTCCGCCGGTTCTGCCTCTCGATGGAGATGCCCACTGCCTTTCATATGACCCGGTCAGGAAGGTTTATATATGCACCTCGCGCTCTTACGCCTATAACCATATAATCAAGCATCTTAAGGCGACCGGGAAGGCTCCTGGCCTGAAAACAAAGAGGCACATAGCCATTGCGCAGAGCCGTGATCTGGTTAACTGGACGCCCATGGTGCCAGTGCTGGAAGTCGACAATGACGATCCGCCTAATGCCGAGATGTACAGGATGTACATAATCCCTTACGGACATGCATACGCAGGGCTTCTCCAGATGTTTTATATTGGACGAAACATGTGTTTCGGCCCGTTGGATATCCAGCTTTCCGTAAGCCGCGACCTGCTCAATTGGAACAGGGTGTCGAGATTGCCGATATTGCCTCTGGGTAAAAATGGCGAATGGGATTCCTCCCATGTCACACCCACGTGCAACTCCCCGTTTCCGGACGGGGATAATATGCGTTTCTGGTACGGCGGCAAAGATACCGAACACTGGCAGGCCGGAAAATGCGCCATGGGTACGGCCACATTAAGAAAAGACGGTTTCGCATGCTGGGATACAACAGGTGGTAAGGCTGTCCTCACAACTGTTGTGTTCCATATGCCATGGGCCACTCGGCTTTTTCTGAATTACAGCGCCCCGCACGGGGAAATAAAGGTGGAGATACTGAATCCTGAAACTGATGAACCTTTACCGGATTATACAAAAGAAAAATGCCAGCCTCTCATTGGAGACAATATCCGGGGGATGGTTTCCTTCGGTCCTGAACGGGGAAATTTCCTCAGAAACAATTACCCTGAAACACATGGTAAAATAAAGTTCCGCTTTCATATGAACAACGCGAAGCTTTATGCCTTCCACGCTGCAAATGTCAAGCTGGATCAAGACTATAAGCCGACAGGCAACACCTGGCTTTAATCGATCGCCAATTTTAATTATAGGGAGTTTACATGGATATTTCCACATTCAAAGAGGCGCATGAGCATATCCTCCGGATAATGCCGCTGATCAAGCATCCGGCCGAAGGGCATTTCCGCCATCCGTATCTTACGGTCAGCTATGGACAGCACTACGGCGGGTCTATTTTCACGTGGGACAATCATCACATGACTTTGCGGTTTGCCGCCGGAGGAGAGCCGGAGCAGATGCGTTATTTTGTAGATAACCTTCTTTCGTTCCAGACAGCGTCCGGCTACGTCCCTTGTGTTGTCAACGCGGCAAACGGAGGCAGTGGTTCAACAAGCGATTTCCATGCACAGCCCTACCTGGCTCAGAATGTGGCTATCCATGCAAGGCTGACAGGCGATGTCGCCTGGACTGAGACCGTATTTCCCAAACTGAAAAAATATATATCATACTGGCTGGAGAAACATGCCGCACCGTTCGGCCTCTGCCGCTGGCGCTATCCATACATGTCCGGATTTGATAACGAGATAGCCGCCACAGTATTCCCGCCGGATTCGATCATCTCCCCCGACCTCAATGCATGGCTATATCTGGAATTGCGTAGCATGGCCTATCTGGCAGGAATGCTGCATGATGATTCCGCGGTGCAGGATTATAACCGCCGCGCGGAGGCCATGAAAAAAGCAATCAACACCTATCTATGGGATGACAAACTGGGAACCTATGCAGCTTATGACCTCTGCGCAGGCAAATGCCGCATTTCCTGGGGTGACGGTTCTTTGTCATCTGAAGTTGGACAATACGCTTACCTTAGCTGTCCAGCGCTGATTCCCTTGTTTGCAAGACTGGCTGAACCGGAGAGGGCGAAAAGGATGATTAAAAACTATGTCCTGAATCCTGAGCATTTCCGCAGTCCCTACGGGATCCGCAGCCTCTCAAAGTCGAGCGAGTATTATAACCAGGCCCGCTGGGGCAATCCGCCGCGATACGGGGATCCGCGCCGCCTGACCAATTCAAATTGGCAGGGGCCGGTCTGGATTCCGCTCAACTGGTTTGTTTTCCATGCCTTGCTTCATTACGGGTTCGTCGCCGATGCCGAACAACTGGCTGATGACACATTCAAAGTCATTGCCATGAGCGTAAGGCAGTTCGGTTTCATGCGTGAAAATTTCCATGCCGAAACCGGAGAAACGCTTTATGCGGACAATTTCGCCTCTTGGAATATCCTCGCGGATATAATGCCGGATTATCTTCCTGGCGCTAAGCCCAATCTGCCGATTTTTGCGTTCGAGAACTCATAAAATCAAAAGGCATATTCAAAAATGAAAAATATTTCAAAAAGTGAACGCTTGAACACCAGGCCGTTGTGTGGGGAGCTCAAAGGGCATATCAGCCTGACGAAAGAGGAGATCGCGGACACCAGAAAAATTCTTGCCGGGCGTCCGGACATACATAACCTCGTCGACCATGTTGCTCGGGCCTCGGTTGAATTGTCCGGAAACTCAAGATTGGAAATCCCTTCAGAAGCTGGCTGGTGGCTTCATCTGTACGCTTGCGACCGTCATGGATGTGAGCTGAGTAGACGGGAGGTAGGTGGCAGAATAATCCATTTCTGCCCGGTATGCGGTAAGGAATGTTCCAGCAATGAAATAGAAGGTTCCTGGATCCAGCAGAAGCACGACAGGATTGCGAATGCCGCAAGAGATCTGGCTTTTCTTGACGCCATCAATCCAAACCCTGCATATGCCAAAACCGCCATACGCATACTTAATCATTATGCAGACATCTATCAGGAGAAGAGGCTTTTTGGAAAATGGTTTGGAAAGGGGCGCATGACCGGCACGGTGCTGAACGAAGCAACATGGATAATTCCGCTGACCATGGCGGCCGACCTGCTCCGAACTAATGACAGGGCCGATGATGCGATGATGCGAAAATGGTTTACCCAGTTATTCCTTCCTTGCGCTGAACTGCTCGTGGTCCAAGTTCAGATTACGCACAACATCCGCTGCTGGATGAATGCCGCCATCGCCTGTATCGGTTATCTTTACAACGATAGGGATCTTATCTGCGACGCTGTTGACGGTTACTACGGCTTCATTAAACAGATGGAAAAAGGAGTAAGCTCTGACGGAATGTGGTTTGAAGGAAGTCTCGGATATCACTTCTATGCCTTGCAGGCGAACCTGATACTCACCGAGGCCGCCAAACGACATGGTACCGATCTCAGCGGAAACAAATCTTTTCAAAAGATGCTTGCTGTTTCCTCCAAGGTCTCAATGCCTGACGGCAGGATGCCTTCAGTAAACGACTTCGCCTACGGGCGCAAGCCGCCAATGGCCATAATCCCTACGATGCTAATGCAAGATTTGGCCGTAAATGACCGTATCTTGGCTGAACAGAGGCTTGACGATTTTATCAAGGCTCCGGTCGAAACGCTTGCGTCTGATGCCAATTTCGTGACTAACTGGGGAAGATTCCTTCTTGACCTGCCAAAGGCTTTGAGCCTGCCGCGAACGAAACAGTCTCCACGCTGGAGCCGGCGGTCCATATTGCCTGAGGCTGGTTTGGGTGTTCTGAGGGATAAGACGGTGAACCAATACGCCTTGCTTAAATTCGGACCCTATGGCGGTTGCCATGGCCACTATGACAAGCCGGGACTGATTTACTCATGGAGAAAACAAAGTATACTGATCGATCCCGGCACAACCCTTTACTCTTCACCTCTATACCAGGACTGGTTCCGTTCCACTCTCGCCCACAATACTTTTGCCATCGATGGGAAAAGACAGGATCCTGCAGGCGGTTGCCTGGTTGGACAAGGGGAGGGCATGATTGCGGTTGAGGCGGCGCCATATCAGGGAGTCAGCGCCAGACGGACAGTTTCACTTCTTGAAAAAGGCCTGAGGGATCAGTGGGAAATAAAATGTGAACGGACACGCCGGGTCGAGATCATGTACCATTTTCCCTGTCCAAAGGACTTGAAATCAAAAGGAAGCGGGGCGTTACGACACATTGCAGGCTGCGATCCGGCATATAAATATCTTACGAAAGCTCAGACTGTCATTGGTTCTCATCAACTTCTTGTTTTCGATGGATTCAATGTTTCATTTTCATTCCAAGCTTCATGCAAGCCGGTATTGCTACGAGCTCTTACTCCAGGCATCAGCGGGCAGGGGCGTCCAGGCCTGGTCCTTATTCTGCGCTTCCAAACGAAATATCTGACGGCCAGTGTTAACATTGAACCCGAATGAGTGTCTGATGGCAGTTGGCGTGCGCGAGACGGGGCTATACGGTTCCGGAATTCAGAATAATTCTTTTTATGCTTTCCGAGCTTTTCTTGGATTTTATTTCGTATTCGCGCTTTTGCGCTTCTACGCGGGGCTGATATGCTTCGGAATCGACGATTTTCCATGGACCGCGATTGCGTGTTGACTTTGATTCGTTTGAATTATGCCTGTGAAGCCTGTCCTCAATATTTTCCGTGTGTCCGGTATAATAACGGCCGGTGGATTCGCTCTGAAGAATATATACGTGAAACATAGTGATATAAAAAAAAGTGGTCGGGGCGAGAGGATTCGAACCTCCGACCTCTTGGTCCCGAACCTATAGTTCTTAGCCTCATTATTTAGACCCATAAAAACAAGCTTAGCCTCATTCATGTTTAACTTATGTTTAGAAAAATATTTGCTTTTCGCTATCCTTGACCATATATTGCCACCATTAGACAAACAACCCACGAGGCAATGCAATGTCAGTAAAACACAGGAAAACAAACAAGGGATTTACGGAAGCTTACCATTATCGATTTTCCTACATGAACCAGATTTACTACGGCGTATGCGACAAATGCACCACTAAACAGCAGGCTATTGACTTCGAAAAACGCCAGCGCGAAATAGTGGAAAAGGCGCAGACTAACAAAGATCCCGGCGTTATTCCCCAGGTCATAAAGTCGCTTCACAGGGAATTGACCGGCAGGGAGCCCCAGAAGATACCGCTTGCTGAAGCGTTCGACAGGTCACTTGATAAGCCAAAGAAGCGAAAAGCCACAGGCGATTTTCTCAACGCCAAGCGGAGCTACTGGAAAGACTTTGTTTCATTCATGGCCGACAAACACCCAGAAGCGGTGAATTTATCGGAGGTAAATAAGCTGGACGCAGAAGCCTATATTTCGTACATCCGGGAACATGGACGGCATAACAAGAAGGTGAAGAGTAAGGACGGCAAGGAATACGAGAGAAAAGGGAACTTATCACCTAAGTCCGCAAACACTATCCTTGATACATTGCGTGAGCTTTTCGACTTATTACAAAAGGATGCCGGTATCTTTGAGAATCCCTTTGAAGACATTGAGAAACTGGACAATGAAAGCGAGAGCCGCGAACCGTTTACTGAAAAGGAGCTGAAAAAGATATTCAAGAACGCCGACGACTTCATATATCCGATCTTCGCCATAGGTATAGCCACTGGCCTAAGAGAGGGCGACATATGCACACTTCGATGGAATGAGGTTGACTTTGAGTTTAATTATATCCGCCGGAAGATGCTGAAGACAGGGCATATAGTTGAAATCCCCATGATCCCCGGACTTAGGAAATATCTGTCAGAGCTTCAGGGAAAGTCCAAGGATAAGCAGGAATATGTTTTGCCGGTACATGCCGAAATGTATGAAAACAACGGCTCTGGAGTGTCCTACCGCGTCAAAGAGTTTCTGGACACGCTGGATATTGAAACCACAAAGGCGGCGAAAGGAAGAACCCGGCGCGTATCTGTCAAGGACGTTCACAGCCTGCGCCATTCCTTCGCATATATAGCAGGCTTGAATAATATCCCGCTTGTAATAGTTCAATCCATACTCGGGCATATGACACCAGAAATGACAAAGCTTTATCAGAGGCACGCGGATCACAAGGCGAAAACTGCCGCGCTGGGGACTATGCCGGACTTTATTGCTATCAGTAACGGAGACGGCACAAAGCAGCTTCCAGGCGGCGCAATGGCGGAAATTCAAAAGCTTCTCAACAAGGCCAATAAAAAACAGCTTACAAAGATCCTGGCATTCATAAAAAGAGAGGTAAAACCGTGAAAAAAAGAAAGACAATCAAACGTTGTGTTAAGCCGGTGGCAAACGTTGAGCCAACGTTAAATGACAACGTTGTTTTCAAAAGGGATAGCCCATATAAAGAAGGCGAACAGCCGTTCATGTTCCACTATGTGGACACCAGGGACGAAGATATTATTTCCGAGTGTCTTAAAAACATAGATGACCCTGATAAGAAAAGGAACGTTGAAGATTATATTTCAAGAATGAGAAGCGTTGAACCGATAAAAAATAAGAAAATAACGTTGACCGTTCCAACAGATCGCCCGAGAATTGAAAAAGAGGGGATGTGTTCAACCGCCAAAGCCATGTCAACGCTTGACTATTTAAAGCAAAATGATATGGGCTATGACTGCCAGACGCGGGAGGATTTTATAAGCTTCATAACAAACATAGGGAGAATATCGGATAAGTTCTACCATTATGCCGGTGCAAAACAAATCAATGTGCCTGTTGAAGGCATTGATGAAACCTATTATGATTTTTCACAGTTAGACGATAATTCCAAAGAGATATGTAAGGTTATAAAGCTTTTACGCGGTAAACTTTCATGCACTATTGACGAAGTATTCCAAGTAGATGATCCGCGTTATCAATACATTCTAGGAAAACGCATGTTTGAGCTGGGGCGCGAATATCAAAAGGCCGATACTGTCAAGTATAAAAAACTGTCTCAAGACGGCGCATTAATACAAATAAGATGGACTCTTGGGGGACATGGAAAATTAGAAAAATGCAAAATCCTTTCAGATACAGCAATTGAAATAAGGAAGTTTATCCAATCAGAAATAGAAAAAGAAAAATACCTGACCAGAAGAAAAACATATACCTGGAATCATAAAGAAATCCTCGAAAGGGCAAAAGACAAATTAAGAAACGAATACGGGAATAAAGTTGAAGACAGAAGCATGAAAAAAATATTCCCCAAAAGTTGCTTTAGATAATAATTCTAAAAAATATTCATTCAACGAGCCGGAAAAGTCCGGCTTTTTTATTGCCTGAGGTCCAAAAAGTGCAAAATGCTAGCATTTTGCACTAAGTAGCGGCCAATTAACTACTTGCACATATTGCTCCGCCTTTGTTCATCCATTATAATTAAGCCTCAAGAAGCAAACAACACGAGGTGAATTATGATGACTGAAAACATTCCTGACAGTGTGCGGATCGCAGTTGAAAGCCTTGTCAAACCGTACGGGCTATCAATCGAATTAATGCAAAAGAAATCCGGAGCCGAAAAACGTTTTGTGGACGTGAAGGGTGCGACAGCATACAGCAGCCTTTCCCGCACAACCCTTACCAGGGCGACTAAGGCCGGAAAACTCCCGCAAATCAAAACACACCCCGGCAAAACCGGCAAGGTGCTTTACGATGTGCGCGACCTGGATAAATTCCTTTTGAACTGCAAATGCCGGAGCCTGTAAGCATGGAAACCAACGATCTGCTACTGATAAACACGGCTTACGCTCTGGCTTGTGGATACAGAAAGTATTATGCGGAATGGCTTGACAGTATCAAGGTTGAAAGTATTGAGCTTTCCTTTTCTGTGCCTCTCCGCAATCCAAACACCGGTTGCATTTCAACGGCCGCAGAGCTTGCCGGGAAGATTGACAAAATTGTGAAAATCAATGGAGATGTTTGGATCCCCGACCACAAGACAACCTCAAGAATGCCGGATAGAAACTTTCTCAAGCTTTCACCCCAAGGAGACACCTACATGCTGGCACTCAAGGAAAAGGGTATTGAGGCAAAGGGGATTATCTGGGATTACATCCGCAAGCCGTCAATACGCATGACTCAGAAGGAAACCCCGGAGACTTTCCGGGATCGCCTCATTGCCGACATTGAAACCCGCCCGGAATTCTACTTTGCACAATTCCAGGTGCAACGCTGGGATTGTGATATAGCCGCGACACAGGCCGACGTATGGCAGACTCACAAAACTCTAATGACATGTCACCGGGATGCAATATGGCCGCGTTACACTTGCGCTTGTAATAACATGTACGGAACATGCCAGTTTTTAACTTTATGCGCCGATGACAACGAGTTGACCAGGCAGGCATTCCAGAAACGCGCTGCCAGGGAATTCGACAGCCCGGACATAGGCACAACCGAAAAGAGGCGGGAATCAAACTCAAGTCTGAACACATACAGGACTTGCCCCAGACTCTACTACTGGAAATACATTGAAAACTTAGAGCCAACAGGTAGAAAGGAGGCGTTATTCTTTGGCTCATTGATGCATGACGCGCTTGATAGCGTGTATGCAGGGAAAGACTTGAAGGAATGGCTTGCAAGCAAGCTGAACACTGAAGCAGTAAAAACGAACGAACCCGAAAACGAGGAGGAATTTTAAATGTCAAAACAAAATGAGTTGAACCCGATTAACCAGACTCAAGAGGCTGTAATCAAGACTCTGGTTATCGACACCGTTGACAGGGCTTATCCCCACTGTCAGGATTATGTATGCAGAAAACTCGGAATCTCCCATCCGTCAGAAATGGAATTCGGCAAAGGCTGGAACTCTGTCCGGGCTGAATGGGAAAGGGTTATCCAAAAACTCAACCTCATGGGCTACGCCTTGATTCTCACAGCCCATGAAACGGATAAGAAAATCAAGTCCAAGAAAGTTGAAATAGATGTGAAATACCCGGATCTACCGAAAACAGGACTAGACATTGTAACCGACTTGGCCGACATCGTGGCTCATTATTCCTTCCGAGATGATGAAAGCCGCGGGCTCTTCTGCCGTCCATCGTCAGAACGTTATGCGAAATGGCGCGGCCCTCGTGGAGTTATTCCGCCGGAATGCATCGAAGTGTCAAACGACGGCCGGACATTCCAGAGGATAGACGAAACCTTGAAGAAATTGAACGGCAAGACATACGCCGAAGCGCGGCCAACCATTGTAATTTATGGGACGGCAGGGATTGGCAAATCAACGTTGGCCAGCGAATTCCCTAACGCCACCTTTGCGGACTTTGAAAACGGCCTCAAATGGCTAGACATCAAAAATAAATCCGTCATTTCAAGCTGGGAGGAGTTCCTTTCCTTTTGTGCGAAACTCGCAGCGGGAGGAAAATAACCATGTCAGACATTCACGAACTCGATACAATCTGGAACGGCGAAGAGGCGGAGATGACCAAAAGGCTAGACCCCGGCACATATCGCGGTGAAGTCGTTGACTTCAAGCTTTCCCAACTGGGGAACAATAAGACATGGGCGCTGATTGCCATGATACGGGTAAATCTGCCCGCCGAGAACGAAGGTGCGCAGGCGGAAAAATGCTGGTGGCTTACTCCGAAGGCCATGCCGTATGTTTCCCGAGACCTGAAGGATATTGAATGTCAGCTATTCAAGGATAGCCCGCTTTCCGAACAGCTTCAAAACTTGCCGCTGATAGACAAAGAAGTTGATTTTCGGTATGACATCCCGAAGGGCGGCGAATACCCCGAGGTGCAATGGATTCGGCTTTCCAAGAATTCCGCGAACGTTCCCCAAGGGGCAGGGCACGGGGTGAAGCTTCGCGCTGCAAGTCAGCCAGGCGGCGCCGGAACCCAGGAACCGGAGCACGAACGGAAAAACCCCCTTCCTTTTTGAAGAGAACTTAAAACATAATCACAGGAGACATTGAAAATGAAAAATACAAAATCGCAGAAGATTGCGAAACCCGCAACGATCACAAGCAAGTTCATAACAGATCCCGCAACAATTATCAGCGTGTTTGTCACGAACAGGAAAACCGGAGTTAAGGAGGAAGACTTTCAAACGGTGAACCTCCCAAAACTTAAAATGAACGCTTCTATGGGAAAGAACGGACGGCCTGTTTATTTCGCCCAATCTTCCACATGGAGAAAGGCCAAGGAAATCCCGGAAAAGGAATTTGGAAGGCTTGCAAGTCTTTTCATCCGATGGGGTAAAGCCTGCCGCCTTGCGACTGAAACCGGAAAACCCGCCTATGTCTCGTTTGAATAGGAATTTACTTTGAAAGGCTGAACCATGAACACGTGGGAAACTATACTTGACCGGATCAAGGTACTCGACCCAAATGAAGGAATTTGCGAGCTTGACGGCCGGAAGTATAATTTCTTTGCGTATTCCGCTATTAAGGACGGCGTGGAAACACCCGTCCAAGATTCGGATTTGAAAACCGCCTTTGATAAGCTGAATATGAAATCCGACGAAAAGACACTGGCGGAAATAAATAAACCCATTGGCAAGACCGCCGCCGCGAAGGCCGCTGCCAGTCAGACAATAGACCGGCGACGGATCACTTCCAAACGGAATGGCAAGAAGGGAGGCAGGGAACCTATTCCTATTCTACAAATCGCGGTTGCTTTCAATGAGTACATAAAGGATCAGCTTGAGGGCGCAGGATTGAAGATTTACCGGGAAACCTGGTATAAATATCTTTCCGGTTACTGGCGGGAATTTCCAGAAGTGGACTTTGAGGCAATCCTTACAAAATTCATTCAGGATAGATTTGAAAATGAAGTTACAAGAATATCAAATTCAGTATTGAGTGATATTATTCTAAACCTGAAATCTGCAAATCTTTGTTTCCTTTCAAGCGACCGACAAGAACCCTTTTATATTTCCGGGGCGCATAATGAGAACGCCTTGTTTAACATGAAAAACGGCCTGCTTAACCGCCTTACCATGGAACTGAAACCGCACACGCCGGATTTATTCAGCACGGTACAGCTGCCGTATGATTATAGGCCGGACGCTATTTGCCCTAAATGGGAACAATACTTGCAGGAGGTCCAGGCCGAAACACCGGAGAACATGCGCCTGCTTAAATTAATGTTCGGATTATGCCTAATCCCGGAGACGCGTTTTAATGTTGCGTTTTACCTATACGGCGAAGGCGGCACAGGAAAAAGCGTATGTTTGCACATTATTGAAAAACTGATCGGGGCGCATAATATTTGCTGTATTCCCTTGAATAGGTTTGGGGAAAAGTTTGGATTGTACCAATTGACGACAAAGCTGGTCAATATCGTAGGTGAATCTCCATTTCAGACCAAGTATAATGAACTTGCTGGGGCAGAAAATACGCTCAAGGAAGTGACCGACGGCGGAATTATTGCCATTGAGAGGAAAACAAAAGAGCCATACCAGGCGCGTGTTACTGCACGGTGCATTTTCGCCACCAATAATCTGCCGCTATTCTCCGACCGTTCAAATGGTCTATGGGATCGCTTGCGGATTATCTCATTTAAAACAATTTTCCGTAACACAGGCCGGGAAAATCAAAATCTACGCTATGAATTAGAAAATGAATTGCCGGGTATTTTCCTTTGGGCTTTGGAAGGATTGCGGGAACTGCAGCAACTTCAGAGATTTCCAGACACCCCGGACGGAGCGGCCATTCGAGAAGAACATAGGGATATATGCGATCACGAGCGTGTCTTTTTAAATGAATATTTCAGCTTTGCAATCGGATTGCGAAACGAGACCAGAACAGTTTATGAACATTATCGGCAATGGATGAAAGACAATGGATATGGCGGAATGGGTGAAGCTCGGTTTTCACAATCACTTAAAAGGGTATTTCCAAAGGTTTTTAAGCAGAAAAACAATATTGATAATCGGCATTATTGGGAGAACTTAGCAAAACGCTAAAAATGAGGCTAAAACCGCCAGCGCCGCCAACGTTATAATTAGATGTTAGGAAACCTAATTAAAAATAGGTTATGTAAGAACCGATAAACAACGTTGGCGGCGTTGGCGGAAAAGAGTTAAAATTATGAAAATAATAATCGACACCCGAGAACAGACCCCCTGGACATTTACAGACGGCATTGAAACCATGCCTGGAACTCTTGCCACCGGTGACTATTCCATATCCGGCCTTCAGGAGCTCTGCACAATCGAACGCAAGAGCCTTCCCGACCTTGTGGGATGCATGACAGGGGATAACCGCGAAAGATTCAAAAAGGAGCTGTTGCGGCTCAAATCCTACCGGTGCCGTGCTGTCATTGTTGAGGGCTCTTTGCATGACATTATGATTCACCGCTATTTGTCCAGGATAGAGCCCGAGGCTGTCATGGGCTCCATGGCCAGCTGGCAAACCAAGTACGAAATCCCCTTTGTCCTGGCCGGGGATGCGGACGGCGCGGCGCGTTATTGCCTAGCAACATTCAGGACGTTCTATAAGCAGTGTCAGGAGTTCGCCGGTAACTTTGCCGGCCTTCAGCCATTACCAGGCGGAGCCGTAAAAAGTAAACGGTCAGTAAATTCAAGGATAGCTCAAAATGAACCATCTGTATCCACCATTGAAAAGATCGTTAGAGAATTAAGTAATTCTGGACAGGTTGCCACAATTTCAAAGCCTCTTGAATGGAAAGGCAACGAGCAGGCAGAGCCTACGCAGATGACAGTTATGACAGAAGAACCGGCAACACAGGAAATGAAACCATGGGAACGGCCATTGAAGGTTATTCAGACTTAGAAAAATAGTGGGCAAAGCTTTGCCACAAAAATTTACCGGGTGCAAAAGATTATATTCATATCAGCTTAATGATAAACGAAATTCAATGAGGAAATATTTTATGAAAAGTGGCTATAGTCCATTTAAAGGCATGGGGGACCAGATCAGGCTGTCAGAAGTGACTATCAGAACCGCCATGAGCAGAAACCCAGTTACATATCAGACCGCCGCGAGCATTGCCAACAAGTTCAATATCCCAATTGAATGTTTCAGGATAAAGGCCGATAACAGGGGAAAATCCCCGATAAGGAGAAAGAAAGGATCATGAAGAAAACAAAATCAGACGAGAAGCCCATTAAAGGCCAGCCAACGAAGTACAAAGCTGAACACGCTGAACTAGCGTATAGATTCTGTTTGCTTGGGGCGATAGATGCCCAACTGGCGGAGATGTTCGAAGTTAAGGAATCAACGATCAACAATTGGAAGAAGCGACACCCGGAATTTACAAAGTCCATACGTATGGGAAAAATCATTGCAGATGCGGAGGTTGCGAACAGCCTTTATAAGCAGGCTACCGGCTACACCCGCAAAATCAGGAAGGTGTTTGCCGTTATGGGAGAGCCTCAGATCATCGAGATTGAGGAGTATTTCCCGCCAAACGTCACAGCCAGCAAGTTTTGGCTGATAAACCGTGACAAGAAGCACTGGCGCGACAAACAGGACGTTGAACATTCGGGAGAGGTAGGACTTGCGGCATTCTTCGAGTCGCTGAACGGCAAGGCCAACAAACTCCCCGATCGTGGATAGACCTGAATGTCCTATGTTTCGCTTAATGGACTCCAATTAATCGATAAACAGGACGTTAGCCACGGTGTACAGATTAATCTTGCCGCGTTATTGACGGCACGGCAAGCAAGTAGCCGGATAGCGGGAAAGAACGTTGAGTCCTGCACATCATGGCAGATTGAAAAACATACGGATTGATGTATAATTCCTGAAAACGGAGAAACGCAATGAAAAGCAAATATACGGCGGTAGTCAAAAAAGACGGTAACTGGTGGATCGGCTGGATAGAGGAAGTGCCGGGCGTGAACTGCCAGGAGAAAACCAAAGAGGAGCTTCTGAAAACCCTGGCCATCACTTTGCGTGAGGCGATAGAGCTCAACCGAGAGGAAGCTTTGAGATCCGCAGCGCCCAAGTTCTTTGAAGAACCTGTCTACGTATGAAGCGGCGCGAACTGATAAGATACCTTACTTCCAAAGGATGCTACATGCTCCGCGAGGGCGGATGTCATTCATGGTGGATTAATCCAACCCTAGATAAGCGCTCATCTGTTCCCAGGCACACAGAGATTAATGAGCATCTTGCAAAGAAGATATGCAGGGATCTGGGCGTACCCGTGGAGAAATAGGGAAGTCAATTACTTTTTGTTTCCCCCCAAGGGTGTGTACTACTAGCGACCCCCTTTCATCTTCATCTAGCCTTTTCATTGCACGGCTGATTTATGTTCCTTGACTGATTATCATTAAATTTTTAACAGTAAATAATAAGCGGTGAAAAGATGATTCAAATACTCTGCTTGCTTCCTTTATTCCTTTTGGCTGGTTGCATGAGTTTCAATAATGCCGAAGTGCCGGTAGTTAAAAACACACCTCCCCAATATAAGCCGTTGATTGAAATGAAAGTGGGCAATTTTACACAAAAATTGAATGGCGATGGGGATTCGCGTGGCGTTATCTCAAATAACAGTATGGCGAATAACACCCTGGAGGGCATACTTGCGAGATGGAAAAGCAATGGATTGATTGATGACTATGACCCGATAGGGAAATTAAGTAAAAAACCTGACTACACTTTAACTGTAAATGGATATAGAAACGAGGATATGTCTTGGTTTGGAAGTATTTTTACCGGCTTGACCTTTTTTCTGATCCCCAGCTCCGCAACGATGAAATATGATTTGCATTTGCAATTGCAGAACAATAAGGACAATAAGATCTACAGCGTCGATGTCAAAGATTCATTTACAATATGGCAGCATATTATATTTTTACCCGCATTTCCAATTTTCATGGTAGGCACAATGAATATGTTTTCTGATTTATCTATGTATTCATATTCTGAATTCGAGAAACAGGGGGCGTTTAGAGAACAATAAAGGGCGCCCGTGATAGTGGACACCCTTAGCGAGGCGAACATTTTTAGAATACTTTCATTCCATAGCTTGAAGACGATTGAGCTGAATATTAATTTGAGTGGCTGAAAAAAAAGCGGCGAGCCAAGTGAGTCCAATCACAAAGCCCGCCTAATCACAAACAACCTGGTTAAGAGGTGTCCATGACTATCTATATCTTACCCTAATTATCCCTGTTTTTCTATTCACATTTTTGAAACAAACCATTTATTTTTATTGAAATTTGAATTCAGAAAGCAAATTACCATCATGAATAAGAACTATGACAGATATGCAAAGTATTTTAGGGACAATCACCGTATTATCTGCAAAACACCCGATAAGCCTGTTTCACCTCTTGAAATGTGGGGACTTAGTGGAATGATAACTAACCCGACTTCCGCACTCAAAAAAAACGGAAAATAATTTTTACCTATGAAAATTATTTTTCTGTTTTTTTGTAAAAGTTGCAACCGCCTTATTATCAACAAATGAATTTTTAAATTATTTTTGTTGTGCCACCTATAATTTACAATCACCTTTGATTTGTTATGGGTTTCGTATATTCTTTTAAAAAAAGGAAAATGTCGGGATGTTCATCAGAGAGAAGAAAACCAGATACGCGACGGTGTTGCAGTTGGTCAACGGCGAGAGAGGCCATGACGGAAAAGTTCAGCAGCACATCATATTATCCCTGGGAGACATGCGCATTCCTGACGAATTGCGCAAGACTGTCGCGCAAGAGGTTGAAAATCGGATGAACGGTTATCAGCGGTTAATGCCGCTTGATTTGGAAGTGGCTAAATATGTTGACGCTATACTGAACAAGCTGAAATCTGAAGGCAAACTGCCCCGGGTGACTCATCATGAACTTGTTCGGGCGGCGGAGCCGGCGATAAACGGATTCCTGCTCGACCAGGCTGAACACGAAAATGGAACATTGCTCGGACCGCTGCTGCCACTGGAATCGGCCTGGAAATCTCTGGGTTTGAGTGAAATCCTGAAGGAGCACAACTTCAGCCTGCGACAGATCGGCACCGCCAAAATAACTATTTACAACCGGCTAATCGAGCCTGTCAGCGAAAACGAACTGTTGTCATGGGTAAAGACCACCGCATTGGATGAACTGCTTGGCGAACGGATAAAGCTCAGCGGCGAGGATCGTTTTTACCGGGTGAGCGACAAATTGCTGGCCTGTGGCGAAGATCTCGCAATTCATTTGCGTGAACGAGAACAGGAACTGTTCAACCTCAGCCGAACAATTGTGCTTTACGATCTGACCAACAGTTACTTTGAAGGCGAGGCGGCTGAAAATCAGAAAGCCCGGCGCAGCGCCAACAGCAAGGAGAAACGCACTGACCGTCCGCTGGTTTCGGTGGGGCTGGCACTTGACGGAGAGGGATTTCCGCTGGGGCATAAGACTTTTCCCGGAAATATGCATGACTGCCGCACGCTGGCACAGGCGGTCGGGGATTTGCACAAAATATGCGGTGAAGGAACCAGGCCCATAGTTGTCCTCGACGGTGGTATCGCCACAGAAGAAAACCTGGATTATCTCCGCGGCAAAGGTTTCGATTATGTGGTTAACGGCAAGCGGACGACGCGTCAAAAGTTTGCCGCAGATTTTCTCGAAC
>CAZION010000070.1:0-31160 GCA_964540865.1 uncultured Victivallis sp. | reverse complement strand
GATGAAGTCCGAAAATTAAATGACGTGCATACATAACTTTGAAATTCCTATACGTAAATTCACATCACAGGTGAGATGTCTGTGCTACTTTATAATAGAATTCCCTGTAGACTTCCAACATGCATTCATAATTACGGAGAGGCATTCCCGGAAATATCGTGTTTGAAGTGCCGAAAATGTAACCGCCGCCAGGAGACGCGTTTTCAAGGCAGTACAGCGCGGACTTTCTGATCGCCTCGTCCGGCCCGTCCTGAAGAAGGTTGCACTGAACATTCCCCATAAGCGCCATTTTCCCGTAACATCGTCTCTTAACCTCGGCGATGTCCATTCCAGCCATGGGATCCACTGACTGGAAACAAGCCGCACCAAGAGAAAGATACTCGTCGAGCACCGGCATGATATTGCCGTCAGAGTGGACAAACGGAATAACTCCCAGTTTCCTGATGTGCTGTACCTGTCGGTATAAATATGGCGTGATTATTTCCCTGAATTTGTCGGGCGAAACAAAAGGACCGCCGTTGAATGCGACATCATTCACCACATGGATGAAATCGGCTCCGGCTTCTGCAAGCCGGTTGAACGTGGTGATTCCGCATTGAGTCTTTCTTTCGGCTTCCTCGTGGATGAATCCCGGATTCTCGGCGAGGTCTACTGCAAACTTCTCCCAGTCCGTAATACTTTCAATGGACCATAAAGTCCCTCCGACAATACTGCCTATGAGGATATCATCACCAAAAGTTTTTTTTGCAGCTATGACACCTTCGGGATCGCTCCATGGCCAGAACACCGCAAGTGCATCCCATTTGTAGCGTTCAACTATTTTCTCATAAATACCCATACATTGTGAAATCATTTTTGATTTTTCACCACGGGAACATTTTTCCCATAGGTTACGATCCGGGAATTCCAGGCCGAACGCCTCCTTCTCCAGTTCAAACATGATTTCAAAATGAGGAGGCCGGTCCGGCGCCTCGAACCGCAATGTCTTAAGCATTCTCTCTTTGCCTGTCATGATATATTTTATCCTTTTATTAAATAGTGGTCGGGGGCCAATGCCGCTAAGTTAAGGCCTATTTGGGAGTAGCGCGGGTCTATCTGACCCGCGTTTCTCGGGTCAGATAGACCCGAGTTACTTCTTGATTACCTTATCTTCCAATCACTCGGTTCCATCATCTGCTTCCACTAAGCACCCCTAACGGCAATGTGATAGACGGGGCAAAACCCGGATTCTGGTTTGCCGCACCCTCCCAGCCGATGCATTCCCAGACGCGACCTTGTTCCGTCCGCAGGTGTTGGAGCCAACGGTCGCATATTCCCCGGGCATGCACGGGATAGTCATCCTGCAGAATCGAGAGCAGCCAGCCGACAGGAGTGTGCCAATATGCGCCGTTCTGGTAGCGGTTCTTCTCTGCCAAACTACGTTCCCAGACGGATTTTTCCGAGGCGTCAAATGACACCGGCACATGCCGTAACGCTCCCTGGAACTCGATCTCTCCAGCCTTCTCAAGAGAGCGGACAATCGTCTGAAGCAAACGCGATTTGTCGTCGCCTTTCACGATGCCTCGATAGACGGCGTAAATGGAGCCCCACACGTCCGGTTGACTTGAGACTCCTGTCGATGCTTTCAACCATCCTCCGTGATGGCCCTCGTCTCCGAAAACCGGCAGAATGTTTTGCGAAATCCGCAAAGCCAATGCGTTATACTCCGCACCCTCCGGGCAATGCCCCATGAGCTTGGCAAAATATGCCATGTGTTCTGCCGCGCGGTGACGCAGCAGCGATGCCATCAGCAAGTCTCCCGTCATATATATTGAATCACAGAATATAAATCCCACCGCCCGCCGTTCCGGAGTGGTATGCACAAGTTCAGTCCTGGGATCAATCTCCGGCACGGAGAAGGCAAGTTGGAGCCGTTCATAAACGCTCTTTCCATTCACTGATTCCCTCAGTAATGCAGGAGCGTCTCCGCTCAGAGCGAGCATTTGGGCCAGCCAGATGACATCGTAATGGTTGTTTATCGGCGGTCGAAGTCCCCACAGTCCGTCTTGGTTGGCTGCCGGATCGTACGTGCCCGGGAAATAAACCGGTTCCCTGTTCAGATTGATATGGTCGGGAATCGCATGCGGAGGAACAATCACATTTTTCCCGAGCTCCTTCGCTTCTGCCCCGTTTTGAGATTCCAGAATAAGGCGCAAATGCCGAATGCCATCCTCACGGCTTATGAGTCCGCTGGAGAAATTCATGGTGAAATCCTGAACCCAAACGGACGGATAACCTCCCGGAGTGACAGCCCGGAAACCGAGAGTGTTGGTGAAATCTCCACACGTGACACCAACCGGCACACTGCAGGAATCGAGTATCGCCGTGGCCGTGGCCCGGAGAAATACCCGCATGTCATCGGAAACAAGAGGCGCTTCTTGTATCATTGTTACACCTTTAAAATTAATAATATTGGAATTTGTATTTTCAGTTATCAGTTAAGAGATTTTACTGATTAGCGGTAACTGGTTACTGCTCACTTTGAAATTCCTATACGTAAATATAATCTTGTTATATCATGACCATTAGTATATATGATTGACATATTGATATACAATGGAATATTATGACATGAAGCATGGATAATAATGACCTACATGGTGTAAGAAAAATGAAAAAAACTCTGCCTCCTGAAAATCTGTCTGTAGATAGCCTCCCGGAAAATTTATGGGGACGAGCCAATCCTGAAAGAAGTTTGTCAGCCTCCCCATTATTCATCACCAGATTCAAAGGGCCGCGGACAAGTCCGGCAATGTTATCTCATGATTTCTGGGAATTCAGTTGTCTGCTCAATGGGCGCATGACGCTTCAGCATCCAAAAGGAAATCATGCTTTACGAGAAGGTTCGGTATGCCTTATACCGCCTAAGACAAGTCACAGGGAGGAGTCCACTGAGAATCCGGAAAGCATTTGGATAGGTTTCACCGGAAACGCCTTGGATAAAGCCCCGTTCAAGGAAATCACATTCACTCATTCGGAGACACTTGTTGAAGAGGCGAGGAAACTCTGGCTCATGGCCCAGAAGGGACATTCCAGAATGGGTATAGAGCTCGATGGCATGCTGCTGTCTTTCATAGGGCGTTATATCAGATGTAAAAACGATCAGGAAGACAAAGGCGAATTAGATATTATCGGCAAGGCGATTCTTATTATAAACGATCGTTTTGGGGAGGAGATTTCCATGTCCGACATTGCGCGGGAGTTAAAAATCAGCCTTGGATATTTCCACAGGTCTTTCATGAAACGCACCGGTCAGACTCCGCACGGTTATATGCATCAGATGAGAATCGGCAGAGCTTCTAATCTGCTTCTTCAATGCAATCTTCCCTTGTCGCGCATTTCGGAAATATGCGGTTACAGGGATCCCTTGTATTTCAGTCGCGCTTTCAAAAAAGCAAAAGGTATAAGCCCTTCAGCATTCAGATTGTCACAAAATCTCTTCCATAAATAGATCCCGTCCAAAGAAACGACTTGCTTCTTCTGTTATCTTTTCCAAGTTGAAAGAATATCCAGGAGTTTCGACAGGGAAAACGGCCTGTTAGGCAAAGATTCCAGTTCTTCAATGCCCTCGATGAGATTTTTAACTCCTCCAGGTATGAAATCGAGATATCTCTTTTTCCCCTTGAAAAAGGAAAGGAATGCAAAAGCGCCCAGCGCCTGCATGTTTCGTTGAAGCCCTGCAATCACAGCATATTTTCTGAACTGCTCCCTTGGGAAAATGAGTTTATTGACACCCGTCTCCTGAAGCTTTTCATAATAATATCCTTCCAGTTCTTTCTTGAGGCTTTTGGGGATGTCAACGTAGGCATCTTTGAGAAGGGACATTAAATCGTACGCCAGCGGTCCCTGTCTGGCACCCTGGAAATCGACTATGCGTACATTCCCGTCCTTTATCATTATATTCTGCGACTGGAAGTCGCGGTGGATGAGAATCTGAGGCTGGCTCAAGGCTTCATTGGCAAGCATGTCAAAACCGTGCTGGAGCGCTGCGCATTTCGCCTTGTCCACCCCAAGATGCCTTTTCAGGAAATTGTCGGTGAAATATTCCGTCTCCCATCTCATTCCCACATAATCAAAATACCTGTTAACCTCGCTACGGCATTCAATGCCAAGTTCACAGCTTTTCTTCTGGAATCCTACAAGCCAGTCAATGACTTTTCTGTAAACTTCCTGTTGGTTCCCCCTCTTCAAAACCTCATGGACAGTATCATCACCGAGATCCTCCATGAGAACTGCATACTGAGATTTGTTGAAATTGAATATCTCGGGAGTGCCGAATCCTTTTCTGTAAAAATATTTCCCTATTTTTAAAAATCTTTCAAAATCCTGATCTTCAGCCGAAGAAAGCATGACAACTCTTGATGAATCAGGGCATGAAATCCTGTAGAACTTCCTGTTTGAGCCCTGCTCTGCGATCTGAGTCACTTTAATTGACTGCTGCCTCGGAGGGACCATGAACTCCTGTTTCGGTGGAGAGGAGATCAGAGCGAAATATTTGCCAGTTGTCCCTATATCGTTCCAGAAGATTTTTTCCGGCATATACACACCTACGGAACCCGGCTTGTCCGCTATCGCACCCAGTATGGACGTGATAATCGAATGATTCACCGGCTTCCCTGGCAGATATTTGAATATCTCCCTGGAAAAAACCGCTATCCCAGCATAAGTCATGATCCTGCCGTCGGAGCAGTTCTTACCAAGCTTGCCGAGGATATCTATTATTGTCCCCGAATTTTTCGAGTCTGGAGACACCAGCACCCTGTTTTCCGGACCTTGAATCGCAGCCAATGTAGCCAATTTTCCGGATGAAACATGACAATCTATAAGCTCGCTCAGATCAAGATCTGAAAGTATATCCCCATTATAGAGGACGAAATATTCCCCTTCGGAAAGGAGGTCTTTGGCATTGACCAGAGGTCCACCGGTTCCGAGGATTTCCTTCTCATGGAAAAGTTCGACCATGTCGGAGTACGGTGAATTCCTGATGAAGCTTTCAATCCGGTCCGCCAAATGATGGGTGTTGACTGCGATCTTCGCAATTCCCGCCTCTTTCATTTTCATTATAATTGATTCAAGGAGCGGGACGCCTCCCACAGGCATTAGCGGTTTGGGAATGAAATCAGTGACAGGCCTCAGTCGTGTCCCTATTCCTGCGGCAAGGATTATGGCATTCATCTTGAAATCTTTGCTCATTTTACCCTAGAATTGAATTACAGTTAAATTATTATATATTCCGGCTCCGGTAAAATACATTTGAAACAGGAACGGACAATACAAACATGCCTTTATGGGTGAAAATTTATGTGGTTGTGTATCTGCTTTTTGTTGTCTCAAATCTCGGATATCTGCTTTATATGCGAGGGAAACCATGGATTATCCTCTACGACTTTGGAAGCGGAGTATACCTCGCATTCCTGATGGTCGGATACTGGAATATAAAATTGAAAGTGCTCCTCGGGCCAACTCACATTTTCTTTTTTGTTGCGATTATCGCATTTGAATTTTATCTGACAATCTGGGGTGACTTCGATGAAATGGGCGTTAAAATGCCGGATATAAGTGATAAAGAAGCTGATACCGCCAAAGCGCTATCCCTGCTTTTCAGTGCACCAACCTATATCTGCGGCGGCCTACTCTGCCTCGACATCGCAATGAGATAAGGGGATGCATATCCGCCTAGATACGATTCAAAATTAAAAAATGGATCTGTTGTAAAATTATAAAAATCTCCAAATAATAAGGATTTCACTCTTTTTTGATTAGCCCTCGCAGAGGGCGAGATATTGTAGCCCCATGCGTAAGCGTGGGGATAAGAAATAAACAAATAAAATTACCAGCCCCCGCAGGGCGGCGGCACAGTATCAATCCAAAAAATGCTTTGCTTCAAAGACAATTTTATTCTTCCTAAGGAAATCCTCAAGTTCTTTTTCAAATGAAAATTTCTATAGCTTAATTTTAACAAGAAGATTAACATGATTGTCAATTCCATTGATTTTCAGTATTATGGTTTGACAATGTATGGCTCATGTTACTTGTGTCGCCGCCCTTGCGGGGGCTTTTTGGATTTTTATTATATTCAAACAATCCCAAGGCTGACGCCTTGGGCTACAGCATGTCACCTCCTGCGGAGGTTCTAAAACAGATAGTAATTGTTAAAAATATTGAGTAAAAATCAACTCCTATACGGTCAAATTGCTCAAATATTTGTCTATCTTGTTGGAGACAATCACACCGTAATTGGCTGCGCCGAGCCAGCCTGACATTATGATCCCTACAGAACCGGCGTGAAAGAGCCCAGGAACCTGCTCCGAAATCTTCATGCTTACTTCAAGCCCTTCGAATTTTGTTCCGAAAGACGAACCTAGGCCATGAAGAGTATATCTCTGGAAAGTTTTGGGGGTGGCCGCTTCCGTGTAGTCGATTTTGTTTTGAATACCTGGAATGTATTTATCCAGGGCGACAATCGTGTCTTTTATGAGTTTGTCCTTTGATTCCCCGTATTCTTTCTCCCCAAGTCCAGACCAGTCCTCATACCTCGCATTCATGGATGCGACAATCGTGTAGTCCTCTGAACCGGGCCTGATCTCCGGGTAATACACCGAGAATGTTCTGCTTGTCACATCTTTTGCAAGCAGTTTCCCCGGATCGAAAACCGGACACGTAGAGGTGAAAAGAAGATCCCCTATGAAATCAAATCTTTCTCCTGGCTTGAGTCCGATATAAACCTGACAACTGCTGTTGTTGAGCCTTACCGCATTTGCCTTTTCAATAAATTCAGGGGAGAAATGACTGTCTCCGGTCCATTCATGTATTGTACTGAGGATATTACCGTTCGACAGGACTGACCGGCATTTGATATGGCGGCCATTGATCACTGCACCGGAAACTTTCCCGTTTTCAAGAGTTACTTTCTCGACTCTGGCGCGGGTGCAGAAGTCTGCACCGTTCTTTGCTAGCTCCTTCTCCATCATTTCTATCATCAGATCGGTTCCACCAAGGAATGTGAAAACACCTTTGCTCATGAAATTCGAAAAGACAATTCCATAAGTGATGGCAAGTTCGTCAAGGTTCGAGCCATTTGCGTAAGTGATCGGCTCCATGAGGAGGCGCACAACATCATTTCTCCCAGGGAAATACTTTTCGAAAAGCCCGCGGTTGGTCATCTTGCTGTCATCATAGAAATTCATCCCTTCAAGCTCATTGTAGAAAGCGTCTACGATTTCCTTCGCCACCTTGAACTTGTTTATGAGAATGCCGGTGAAATCCTCCCTGGTGAAAGTCGTTTCAAGGGTGAACTGGGGATTGTCAAAACGTATGCTTCTAACCTGTGTGATGTGATCGGCCATTTCCTGGGACCAGTATTTTCGGAGCGTCTTTTTCATGCCTACCGGAAATCCGTGGAGGGCCACATCGAAAATATGGTTTTTCCTTTTGAAATACGTTGCTAGCCCGCCAAGCTGAAAATGCTGTTCTGCAAGCAGCACCTTATGCCCGTTTTTCGCGAGAATATTCGCAGCCGTGAGCCCGCCGAGACCGCCACCGGCGACAATCACGTCGTACTCACCGTTTATTTCCTCAAATCTTTTTCTGCCCATATATTCAATTCCCATAAAGTAGCACAGGCACCTTGCCTGTGTAATTTCCCATAAGATAAAATCAATGAACAGGCTGGAAAGTTTACCCGCCAGCGGTGCCAAGGACGACCAGGGTCTGTCCGAATGCCCCCAACTTAAGTGTCGCCACCCTGCAGGGGCTTGTTATCTTTTATGTAATCCGTATTCTCCCAAGGCTTACACCTTTGGGCTACATTTTTTCACCTCCTGCGGAGGCTATTAAAATAAAGTGAACCGTCTTTTTATATTCAGCCCCCGCAGGGCCGGCGGCACAGCATCAATTCTGGATTTGTTAACAGTCAAAAACCTCTTAAGTTGGGTGGCATTAGGGTCTGTCCTACTCTCTCAAAGCCCCCATAAAATACCAATCCGAATCCAGTTATCAATCTAGGGAACCTCTAAAAATTCACATTTGCCGTGTTGCAGAAGTTTTTCTGTGAATATATCATCTTTTTTCTATTCCGCAGGCAAGGCAATTTTCAAGCTCCGAGTTATAGTAAGATTTCGCATCTGATAAAACCCAGCAAGGCATAACTCAGGAAAATCCTGAAATCTTCGGGTGTCAGAGAATAAGTTATAGCCAGTTATACGGTCTTGACCGTATACCATCGTATAATGCCGTATAAATGGGTATAAATTGAGGAAATAGACAGGATTCTTGGATAATGAAGCAGCGTATTTTCATCAGTAGCGTACAGGAGGACCAAGGCGAGGCCCAGGAAGCCCATAATGGAGCCCCAACAGGCACCAAGTCGGCACTAAGTCGGCACCAGGTCAAAATTGCACGTATGTGTCTGGTGGTCACGGGCATATCTGAACTGATGTCAGCAACAGGTGGAACTGACCGCACCAAGCTCTGCTTCCAAATTGTGAACGCACTGCGTTCACAATCTGTAACAAAACATATCTTACGCGCAATAAAAGAGATATGCATTTACCAAGATCTGCACTGGAAATTCAAAGAGGAAATCAATCGGAAAAACGCGTTGGTTGTCCGAAAACCACACGAGGTTTACGGATGAAAAAAGGACAAGTCAAATCTCATTCGAACATGCTAGAACTTCCTGCCATTCCCCTGCATTCTGAGTTCTACCAGTCCGTCGTAAAAATTCTTAGGAATGCCCGGAATAAAGTTTATCACGCCATCAATTTCACGATGGTCGAAGCCTACTGGAATGTCGGGCGCATGATTATAGAAGAAGAGCAGCAGGGGAGAAAACGAGCCGGATACGGCGAGTTCCTCATTAAGAATCTATCGGTACGGCTATCAGAGGAATTTGGACATGGATATACTGAGGCGAATCTTAAAAACTTTAGGCAATTTTATGTAACATTTTCAAGTTCAAGCGGTTGCAAAATAAGCTACGCACTGCGTAGCGAATTGAGATGGACGCATTACCGTCTTCTGATGCGGGTGGAAAAGCCGGATGCCCGCAACTGGTATATGAAAGAGGCGGCAGACCAGAACTGGAGCTCCCGTGCCCTAGAACGCCAGATTAACTCCCTTTATTATGAACGACTTCTGCTAAGCCATAAAAAGACACCGGTCAAGAAAGAAGCCAAAGAGAAAACTACAGCGCTTTGTCCAACTCCATCGGATTTCATCAGGGATCCCTACGTACTCGAATTCCTCTGCATACCTAATGTGCATCCATTCCGGGAATCCGACATCGAAGCGGCAATTATCGGAAAACTGCAGGCTTTTATGCTGGAACTTGGAAAAGGGTTCGCCTTTGTAGCAAGACAGAAACGCATCAGCACCGATACAAAGGATTTTTTTGTCGATCTTGTCTTTTACAATTACATCCTCAAATGCTTTGTCATAATTGATCTGAAAACCGGGGAGCTTACACACCAGGATATCGGTCAGATGGATATGTATGTCAGATTTTTTGAGGATAAAATGAAAAACCCCACCGACAATCCGACAATCGGCATCATCCTTTGTACTGAAAAAGACGAGACCGTTGTCAAATACTCAGTGCTCAAGGGAAGCAAACAGCTCTTCGCATCAAAATATAAGCTCTACCTTCCTACGGAACAGGAATTGAAAGAGGAGATCAATCGGGAAAAGGCGCTGGCCATCCGGGAACTTCACGAGGCTTATGGATAAGAAACAAACAAAAACAGATATGAAATCACATGCTAAAAGCTGATTTCCATATACATTCGAATGAGGACAAGAGGGATCTCATCGCTTACTCGGCAAAAGAGTTTATTGATGCTGCCGCCGAGAAAAAGTTCGACGTGCTGGCGTTGACCAACCATGACATCTTCACGTACACCCAGGAACTTTCCGATTACGCTGCGGGAAAAGGCATCCTCCTTATCCCTGGAATAGAAGCGACAATAGAGGGTAAACATGTCGTAATTCTGAATCCACAACAGGATGTTGAAGACGTAAGTACTTTTAAGGATCTGCGAGAATACAGGAGAAAACGCCCTGATATTTTCGTGATCGCCCCGCATCCTTATTATCCGCATCTCAGGAAATATTCCCTGCGTGCGGATCTTATGAAAAACATCGACCTGTTCGACGGCATCGAGTACTGCCATTATTACACGAAGGTGTTCAACCGCTTCAATAACATGGCATGCGAAGTCGCAAACATTCACGGTAAACCTGTTGTAGGCACCTCGGATTCCCACCACTTTTTTCAAATCGACAAGACGTATTCAATGATCGATGCGGAAAAAAATATCGACTCCGTAATTTCCGCCCTTAGGAACAACAAAATAAAAATTATCAGCAAGCCTCTCTCATTATTCTCATACTCAAAGGCCGTTTTTTGCATTTTATTCAAATATTTCATCAAACGGATAATTTTTCTTTTCAGGCGTCCTGTGGCGCCTGAAAAGAAAAAATAATAATAGGAAAACTATGCCGAATACAATCAGGACAGAATGGGAATTCCGGGCGGTAAATCCGCCGCAGGACAGAAATAACCTTTGTGAGTTCAGACCCGCGTCTGTTCCCGGCGTTGTACAGCTTGACCTTATAAGATACGGAGACATTCCCGAACCGTTCATCAGAGACAACCTTCAACAGCTGTCCTGGATGCATGGAGTAAATTGGGAGTACCGAACGGTTCTTCCAAATCTCCCTGCCGATAAGAGATGCCGCCTTGTCTTCGAGGGGATCGACACCTTGTCGACCATATCCCTCAATGGAGAGGTTCTCGGAAAAACCGACAACATGCACAGATGCTACGAGTTTGAGCTCACCGGCAAACTTACGGAAAACCAGAATACAGTCTCAGTGCTTATCGAATGCCCTGTTAAATATGCCGAAGGGAAATTCAAGACTTCCGATTTCAAGGCGGCTGAAAACCAGTGCCACGGAAATCCCAGATTCTATTATCCTTATGTCCGTAAAGCCGCCTACTCGGCCGGCTGGGACTGGCTAGGATATGTTCCCCCAGCAGTCGGTCTCTGGAAAAATGCGTATCTGAAAATTGACGAATCGCAATTCATCCTCACGAATTCAAACTATAGGATTGATTTATCCAATGATTACAAGTCTGCGGAAATAACTGCGGAACTCCAATTCCATGCATATGAAAACACCATCCTTGTAGCATCTCTGGAGGTTGACAGCTTTGAACTCCTGCCCTCCCATCGCATTCACCTCAAAAAAGGATTTAACAAAATCAGACTGCGTCCCGTAAAAATAATAAACCCTCTCCTATGGTGGCCGCAGGGACACGGATCACAGAGCTTATACAAAATGACTTTGCGAGTTTCGCAGCCTGATCACGGCAGCGTTTCCGATGTGAAACATATAGGGATAAGGAAGATCCGGCTTCTGCAGCCTAAAGACCATGAAGGCCGGAAATTCGTGATTGAAATCAACGGCAGGAATATTTTCGCAAAAGGCGGAAACTGGATTCCAAATGACGCATACCTGCCGAGAGTCACTCACGAGAAAATAGAACACCTTGTCAGCGATGCCGCCGAAGCAAACTTCAATATGCTCCGCACCTGGGGCGGCGGATTCTACGAGGACAGTAAATTCTTCGAGCTTTGCGACAGGGCCGGCATGATGGTCTGGCTCGATTTCCCGTTCGCATGCAACCTCTATCCGGAAGATGAGGAAATGATTTCGACAATCAAAGCCGAAGTCGAAGAAAACCTGAAACGCATCCGCAACCACGCCTCACTTGTCCTGCTCAGCGGCAACAATGAATGCTACGAATGCAATTATGTCTGGCTTAAAATTCCCAAGGAAAATAAATTTCACGGACGTAAGATTTATGAGGAATTGCTGCCTGAAATATGCAGGGAGTCCATCCCTGAAATCCCTTATGTCCCCGGAAGCCCCTATACTCCGGACCAACCGGAAGATCCAAGCTCAGCTTCTGCAGGAGACAGGCATGCATGGCAACTCGGCTTCGGCATCAGCAATGATAAAAACTATCTGCACATGACAAAGGAAAAAGGCAGATTCATTTCAGAGTTCGGCTTTCTAGGCATGCCTCCTTTTTCAACAGTAAAGCAGTTTCTTGACAGACATGACCTGTCGAGCATACATTCCGAAGTTATCGCATCACATCAGAACACAATTGTGAACATGAAGATGCTCCATGACTATGCATCGTTCCTTTATCCTGTCACCGACAACCTGAAGAAATACTGTTATCTCTCGATGCTCGGACAGGCGGAAATGCTGCGCTATGCCGTGGAGCATTTACGCCGCCGCAAGTTTAACTGTGCAGGTTCAGTGATCTGGCAGTACAACGACTGCTGGCCCGCCCCAAGCTGGTCCGCAGTAGATTATTATCTCAGGAGGAAAGCACATTACTATTATATTAAAAGAGCCTATGCCCCGGTAATTGTCAGCTTTGACAGGAACGATGACGGCACCTTGTCAATCTGGGCCGTAAACGATAAGGAGAATTCCTATCCCTGCGAACTTCGCATCTCCAGATGCGACTGTCAAAAGCTTGCTGACATTGATGTCAGGCCTTTTGAGTTGCCTTCGAATGCAAGCATGGAAATCACCAAACTCTCACTCAAAGACATTCCTCTTGACAGTGCATTTATAAAAGCTGAAATATTGAGCAACGGCAATTCCGTTGCAAAAAATATATACTTCGGCGTTCCTCCAAAAGAGTTTAAATGGCCGGCAAAACAGAAGCTTGCCATATCTCATGAAAGGATTTCAGACACCCATTATAAAGTTGAAATCTCGTCCGATCTTTTCCTCAAGGATGTCTACTGCAACATTGATCTTGCAGATCCAGACGCAAAATGGAGCGACAATTTCTTCGACATTCTCCCAGGTGAAAAAGCGGAAGTGAAAGTGAAGACTTCGAAACCCATTGAATCCGAAGATTTCCGCAAGAGCCTTCAGGTGACACACCTCGCTCAGGCAATACGGAATTCTTAACAACAGGAATAATCAAAATTCCTATCAGTTAATCAGTAATGTAATATGAGGCCAGTACTTTTGCTGAATGAAAAATTCCGTCCGCGCATACTGTTCGGAGGCAAACCGAAGAAGCGGTGGAATATTCAAGTTGGCGTGGAAGGCCAAGGCCAGAAGGAGCCGCGCGGCATCATTGTCAACCAGCCTAAGCTGCTGCCCGAGGGAGCCTTGGTTGGCATACGCGGCGCGCCGGTCTGCACCGAAGAGGCCGAAGGCATGCCGCTTGGCGACAAGGGCTGCATCATCGCCGATCCCGGAACGGTTCCGGTCAATCCCGACCTACACAAGGCGCAACTGAGGCTGCGATTGGAGGGGAAAAGTTCTAAATGACTATTCGTAATGCGGAGGCGGCGGTTTTATCCTCATGACGGGAGATCAGTGCGGACGAGACACACCTTACGAGAACATATTTGCAATGGTTGAGACGGCCCGCAATTACGGGAAGTATTAAATTAGGCGGCTAAGAGCCGCAACTTTAAATACTAAAAAAGATTCCACCACTAATTCTCACTAATCGTCACTAACAGGAATTAAATACAAAACCATGCAATGAATGAAGTTTTCATTCCGTAAACTTCATTCATTGCATATTTATTGTTAGTGTATGATAAGTGTAGATTAGTGGTTAAAAATATTTTTCTTGTATTGTTATAACATTGAAATTCCTATACCTTAAATTAGGCGGCCACCCAGTCATGCGACGGGGCAAGAGGGCCGCAACTTTAAGTAACACAGGCTTCAGCCTGTAGTTAAATTAATCTGAAAACACAAGGACAATTGCAGGCTAAAGCCCGCATTACCAAAACTTAGAAATTGGCTCAGCAAATAAATATCTGAAAGATTAACAATGGAGAGAAACATGGATTTCCTTGACAAGGCGAAACGAACCGCAGACTGGATTGTAAACAATCAATACGTGAGCCATCCCGACTGGGATATGAAACCCTGCGAAGACTTTGACATGAACGAGGACATGAACTACGGCCGCTTTGTCCGTAATTATGTTATGACGACTGAAAAGGTCACACATCTCAGCACGAACTGGATTTCAGGCATGACCATATACGGGCTGCTGATGTTGCGAGACCTGACCAGTGACGGCAAGTATCTGGAATCAGCGCTGAATGGCTCATATTACCTGAAAGCCCTGCAGAACGTGATGGACGCCAATCCCGCATACCGTGGGGGCATTCGGGTCACACCGAATGCCCCCCAACTTAAGTTTCGCCTCCCTGCGGGGGCTTGTTGTCTTTAATGTAATCCTTTTATTCCCAAGGCTTACGCCTTTGGGCTACATTATTACACCTCCTGCGGAGGCTATTAAAATAAATTGAACCGTCTTTTTATATTCAGCCCTCGCAGAGGGCGATATGCTGTAGCCCCATGCGCCAGCCACGGCGTAGGCTTTGCGAAGACGGGCAAGCGTGGGGTTTTGAATAATCAAAAATAATTTTCAGCCCCTGCAGGGTGGCGGCACAATATCAATTCTGGATTTATTGACGGACAAAACCGCTTAAGTTGGGGGAGCATTCGGTGTGACCCGAATGCCCCCCAACTTAAGCGAAACAGAACCGTAATTTAATCTCAATCAGCAGCGCCTGCCCATTTCTCCGGCCTTTGAAAATTATTCCCTTTTTCTTCGCAAATTATTCGCAATCCATTTTTGACGCTGTATGATATGCGATTTCGCATATAACAAAAGGAGAATTCAAGATGGGTCTGAAAAAGATGGAGATGGCGCGGGAACGATATCTGAGGGAACTGCGCGGAATGAGGGAGTGGATTTCCGGTTCGCTAATCGTCACCGCACGCAAGCAGGGCGACGGCATCCGCCCTTTCCGCTATTTGTCCCGGAGCATCGGGGGTAAGAACCGGATTACCTATGTGTCTGAAAAACACATGGGGGTGTTTGAGAAGCAATTGAAAAACGGCAAGCGCGCCGAATGGCTTTTCAGGGAAATTTCGGAGCTGACCGCCAAGATTGTCAAATCGGTACACGGAAACGCCGAAGGAGGAAAATGAACGAAATCCTAGAGAGGTTCGAAACGTTTTTCGCGGTTTTCAGCAGCAACCGTGATTTTCTAAAAAAAAGATTTTACAAGGGTTCGTGATTTCCCCTTGAAAACTCTTTTGTATTCCTTCATTGTGGACGCCTCCTCCGGATTCAGATTCGGAACTCTCCAGCTTTTGCAGTTTATGTGGCTTGAGAATTGCTTTCCGGGCAGGCAGGAAGGACCGCCATCAGAAGAGGCATATCGTAAGGCGTGCCTGAAGATTCCGGTTGAGATGGTCGTTGAGGCCGCAGCTGAAAGTCACAGGCAGGCTCGTTCGGACAAGGACGAACTCTACCACGGCATGCGCGTGATAATTGTTGACGGAAGCAGATGCATTATTCCCAGGACTAAAGAAACTGTTGAAACTTACGGACTTGGGAGCGGCACCGCAGGAGACGCATATTATCCGCAGATACAGCTTGAGGGCTTCCTGGATCTTGCATCCGGGACATTTTCGGATATGAATTTCGACAACGGCGTTCCTCGTGAACGTCAGCTGCTGATTGAGCATGCGGAGAAAAACACGGAATTAACGTTTTATATTTCCGATGCAGGTTTCAATGGAATGGCTCATGTATTCATGCTCGCCAGGACAGGACACCATATGCTTATGGAACTGAAGATGGGAAAACTCGCTGAGGACTTCAGGAAAAGCCGGAAACGCTCCGCGATAATTGAAGTGACATTGACCAGAGTGCATTTGTTGAACTATCCGGAACACAGGCATCTTGTAGGAACAAAATTCAAGGTCAGGCTTGTACGCACAATAGGAACCAACAGTCTCCGTTCCAGAGTGCTGATAACCACACTGCTGGATGAAAAACTTTACAAGTGGTTCGACCTGGCCAGGTTCTATCTGCAACGATGGCGGATTGAACTGGCTTTCAGGCATTTGAAAAGCCAGGTCCGAATTGAGCACATTAAAAAGACCTCCCTGCTGCGTATCCGGCAGCTTCTCTGGGCGGCCATCATTTTTTATAATCTGGCCGCAAGTATCCGCAACAACCTGAAACGGCCAAAACTCTTTCCTGAAAAGGAGAAAGTAAAAATATTCTGCTTTTCGTTTATACTCGATATGTCCAAGCATTTCCTGTCTGCTGCAATATTTCCCCAATGGGGTCAAAAACTGCACTTGCAACGATGTGTGAAAGCCATGCGCAATTGTTGGTTCTTATATGAACCATGGAGGATCAGACCGAAAATCTGTCAGTTCCCGTCATCGGTTTTCACCCGGTGCAAATCGACTCAGAGGGAGGCGGAATTCAGAAGATGCGCAGCGGTGAAGGAAGACATGATTTTACTCGGAATAGCTTACGGAATGATTTCTCCAAAAAGGGAGAACGCTGCTTAAGTTGGGGGGCATTCGGTGTGACCCCAACTTTACTGTAACTTTGTAACTTTGGATAAACCTCTCGCTTAGATCATAAATATTCATTCACGGGATGATGGATGAATGGATCGGCGGAATGTTTTCTTACAATCCTTCTGAGCTCTTCAGCCATATACAGGGGAAGCGAAAGGAGATTGTATTCCACTGAATTGCCGTCTGGCAATTGGTCGGTGTTTTTTGTGAATGAAGCTGTTTCCGTGTTAAATCTCACTGCCAGCCCGGTATTCTTCGCACATATGAACTGATGGAGTGATTTCAGGCGTCCTGTTTTTCCGGATTTGACTTCTATTGGAATAATCATCTTCCCATCTGATATCACATAGTCAAGTTCCGCTTCCGAGTTCTTCTTTTCCCTCACCCAGTAATATAGTTCCGGCTCCTTGTAGCAATCCTGCGAGTAAAGAAGATGCTGTCCAACCGCCTGTTCGGCTACTGCGCCGGAATTGACAAGCATGATGTCTCCGGCTTTTTCAAAGTCAAGCAATGAAAGTCCGCATGAATTGAGCATCAGTCCGACATCTAGGAAAAGTATTTTGAATGTCCTTTCATCAGTCTCGGATCCAAGGGGTATGCCGTTACAGGCGGAATGTCTGACGGGGTATGCGATCTTCGCAAGCGCAAGCAGATTCAGTGACTTCTGGATTTCCTTTGCCTGTTCATCTCTGTCAATGTTTACATATTTAAATTTCCTGCCCACGGTTTCAGGAAGTTTTGTGAACAAATTCAGGAGGCGCTGGTGATTGACCTTCTTTCCATATTTGTTGAAATCATCTTTGAATGTCTGCATTATTGATTCTTTAATGATTTCAGCTTCCTTGAATGAAGATGTTTTCATAAAAGCATTCAATACCTGTGGCATTCCGCCGAGAGATATGAACGTTTTGTAAAAAGTCATCAGTTTCTGATGCACGGGATCGGGTATTTTTTCCTCAAGTGAATAGTTTCTCAGATAATCTTGAAGATTCCTGTTCTCCCCTGCAATCAGGAACTCCTCAAAGGTCATTGGGCCAAGATGAAGATATTCAATTCTTCCCACAGGCATTGAAAACTCAGACTGGCTCAGGACAAATTCAAGGAGGGAGCCTGCGGCCACGATATGAAGCATCGGGAGTTCCTCATAAAAATACCTGAGTTTCGCAAAAACCTTCGGTGCCGCCTGTATTTCATCGAGAAAAATAATTGTCTTACCCGGAACAACCTGTTTTTCAAATTGAAGCTCAAGGAGTTTTACTATCCTTGAAGGAGATTCCTCTTCAAACAGAGCCACCAATTTATTGTCGCGTTCAAAATTTATCTCGACCAGATTTTCAAATTCTCTTTCTGCAAACATCCTGACAAGATATGATTTTCCCACCTGCCGGGCACCGCGTATGACAAGAGGCTTCCGGGAAATCCTGTCTTTCCATTCCTTTAAATACTCAAGCGCAAAACGATACATAATTTACCTGCAAATAATATTATATGGGGTGAATATATTACACAAGTTAATATAATCAAGGGTTATAAGAGATGTTTATCACATGGCTCTACCTTGATTACTGCATAAAGTTTGCATTATTCCTGTACTTTGAATATTGCAAGGAATTCCTCAGGCGTCAATTGTCAAGATAAAATAATCCTAATCGGCGCAGTTAAAAGTTAGAATTACGCGCAAGTAACTTATAATTAATCACGTGCGGCAAATATCGTCAACAACTTTTTGTTATATCGGCGTGAAGAAATAAAAATCGCGCTATGCTATCCTTCCTGCATTGTCCAGCCAGTCGAGATCGAAATCTTCCCAGAAAGAGATCGCCCCTACATCGAGCATACCGCCCCAGTAACGGCGGATGGCTTCAGTCGCCCCAGTATAGTCACCAGCCTGTGCCCGTGCCTGCATCACGTAGTAACCGAAGAACGTACTTAGTCCAGAGAATGGGTTCTGTTCCAGCACCGACTTGTTAACCTGAACCGGGTCAGCAATTCCACCGATGACTTTCAAGGAGTTGGCCTGTTTGCTCATGCCTCCATCGGGATTATGAGTCAGCAACCGGCGCCTGGTTTCAACGCAAAGCCGTGCGGTGACACTGTCGTTCAGTGCCAGTGAAAGTTTTTCACCGGCGGCAAAAGCCCAGGCCAGTAATCCTTGCAAACCAGCATGAATAGCGATGCCGTCGCCTTGTGACGGCCAGTCGAGAAAACGCCATTCGGGCAGTTTTTCAATTCCATCCGGGTCGATATATTTGGAAAACAACCGCAGTAATTGCACCAGATAGACATGCTGCCGCCGAAGATATTCTAGGTCGCCGCGATACATATACCAGTCGTATTGACTGATAATCCACCACAGCGAATAGGCATTGATCCCATTCATAAAACCAGGCAGTTCGGTATGATCGCGGACCAGACTTGTCCTAAATAGATTTTAAAAAAGTGTGACTCCTTTTGGGGATATATAATATCTTCAGAAGTTAAACGGAAAGGAGTCACAAGGATATGAATAGTGTGCAAGTCTTTTTAGTCAAATGCTCGGGATTATTTCGAGGGGAGATTTCAATAGGAGGGTGAAGGAGTTTGGGATGGATAGAAACAGCAAGGGGTTCAGTAGTTGGGATCAGTTCGTGTCAATGCTTTTCTGCCAGATGCCCCAGGCAAAATCCTTGAGGGAGATATGCGGAGGACTGAAGTGCTGTATTGGGAAGCTGGTCCATCTTGGAGTTGGAAGGAGTCCGAGCAAGTCAAACCTTTCATACTCGAACAAGAATCGTCCGTGGGGACTTTACGAGACGGTCTTTTATGATTTGCTCCGGACATGCCGAAGATCAGTCCAGTGGAAGAAGAAGAAGTTCCGGTTCAAGAACAAACTGTACAGCCTTGATGCGACAGTAATTGACTTGTGCCTGAGCCTGTATGACTGGGCAAAGTACCGGGTCGTGTCGAGAAATGAAACACCTTCCGGGAAAAAGAACATCCTGTCTGATGAGATCATAGAGTTCACCTGCTTCTAAGCTCGGAAGGACTGCCCCGTCAAGCTAAGGCGGATCACGGTATGGAATGAGGAAAAGAATGAAGAGATGTTTTTGGAAACGGATTTTTTTGGTGTATGACGAGGATGATTCCCAGTTACGCGTTTTCCGATTTGAATTGAGACAGTAATAAAGATAGATTGTCGATAGATGTAAAAAGACATGACTTAGCTTTTAAAATCCAACAGGAACGATTATGAATGCGGTTCGGCAAATAGTTCGAGTAAGTCCGGAAAGTTCATTTTTTAAAATACCACGGAAGTTTCTTAACAGGACAGTGGAAGTTATTGTCTTTCCTTTGGAGAGAGATAAAGGAAAATATGAAACGTCATCCGATATTGTTGGAATATGGGAAGACAGATTCGATAAAAGTCTGAGTTCTGCTGAAATAAAAAAATCATGGAGATTGAAGCAGTGGACAAGATAGTTGTTGACACCTGTGTTTTCATATCAATATTTCGTGGAGATCAAGCTCTTTTTGACACAGTGAACAAATATCGCGTTTACGTTCCGTCTCTTGTCGTTATGGAACTTCTCCAGGGATCAAAAGATAAATCTGAATTGAGGAGAATAGAGAAATTCCTTTGTAATTATGAGACAATACAGATTACCGAATATTCTTCACGTCAATCTATACAACTTATCAAAAATTATTCAAAAAGCCATGGGCTTGCAATTCCGGATGCGATTATAGCCTCTGTCGCCATCGAGAGAAAACTTCCGCTATACACACTGAACGTAAAAGATTTCAACTTCATTTCCGGTTTGAAGTTACTATGACTGTGATATGGAGTCATATATGAAAAACAAATCTTATGATGTGATTGTCATCGGTGGCGGGACGGCTGGCGTTGTCGCCGCGGTGCAGGCGGGACGAGCCGGAGCGAAAACCTTGCTCGTTGAAAAGTGCGGGATGCTTGGCGGAACGATTAGCATGGGGGCAGTGAATTTTCCGAGTAGCTTCTTTGCCTGGGGAAAAAAGGTCATATCCGGAATCGGATGGGAGCTTGTGGTCAAGACATTGAATGAGGAGGGTAAACACCCTCCGGATACTGCGGATCTCGCAAGTTTGCCAATCCAGAACCACGTCAAAATAAATCCTTCATTATCTGTGAATTTCAGCACTCGTTACGAGTTCTGATTCTTGCGCTCCTGAAGAAACATGGGGCTATTGTTCCGGACTAGAAATTTTCCATGAAACAAGAAAAATGCCGCCAATTGCCTTCAAAGATATGCATTGGTGTAAACCTAGAGATGGCACTCATCTGTTTTTTATATTATATCAATGTATATTAGAAAAAAATACAGGTGTCAACATGAGTCCGGACGAAACCAGAAAAAACCATATCAGGAAATTCATGAAACTCACCCCTTTGGACAGGCTCTCATGGTGTCTCAACACCGGACATGAGATTTTATCATTCCTCCCAGAGGAGAAAAGGAAGAAATATCTCGAATTCAGAAAGGTCTCAAGACTTAATGGAACACATGCACATCAGGAAGATGAAAATTGAAATTGGCCGCCCAATAGACCTTGCAGACGTAGCGCTGATTGATGAATTCCTGAAACTTTCCCCATAATATTTTATTGCCGTACCCAACGAGGAATAATCAAAATGTCAACTATCGAAAACTATGGCCGTTTTGACGATGACAAGGGTTGCTTCGAACTCACAGCCGAACCTCCACGCAAATGGCTGAATGTTCATTTCAACAAAATAGGCGACCTGGAACTCTACAGCGAAGTATCAAACTTAGGCGACGGCCCCATAACTGTCCGCGACAGGGAAGGCCGGACGGTTTCTCTGGTTTCATGGGATGCCAAGTATCTTTACGTTCGTGATGAAGAGAGCGGCAAGGTTTTCTGTCCATGGGGCGCACCGGCACCGGCAGAGGTCGAGAATCAATCCTGCCGTTATTTTGCTGCAAAAACTGAAATAAGCAGCACCCACGACGGCCTGCACGTTACACAGCGCGTATTCGTGCCGCAAGACTTGGCCGCAGAAATCCATACCCTTTTCATAGATAACAACACCGACCGGCCACGCAAGATCTCGGTTTTTGCCTACGCCATGTTTCAATTGACAGGATGCGACCACGAAGGCCGATGGGTGGGAAAAGATAACTACGCAGTTGTACATCCTGAAATCAACGGGGTTTTTGTCAGCAACCGCAACACTTTCTGTCCGACTAAACTTTACAATGGATATTTAATAACCCTAGACAATTACCGCGGCGGAAGCGGCTATCGCGACAACTTCACACGAAGCGAATTTTCACTTGGAACACCTAAAATACTATGGGGATGGGATGCCGACAACAAGCCCGGTTTCGGGCCCGACTGCGCAGGACTGGTGCAGGTCACCTTTGAAATACCTGCCAAAGAGAGAGGCCGTGCCGATTTCCTTATCGGTCAGGCCGACAACGTGGATGCGGTAAAGCGAATTCTCAAAGAGATGTCTGCCCAGAAAATTGATCAGATGTGCCAGGTGCAGATCGATGCCGAAGAAAAACGCAGCACGGCGTTTCAGGTAAAGACCGGGTTTCCGAATTACGATTCTCTCATGAACCATTTTGTCAAGAAACAGATGTACTCCTACCTTATCAATAAAAGCGGATTTCGCGATAATTTGCAACTCGACAACGCCTTCTGCATGGTCGACTACAAAACCACTGAAGAGAACCTTCTGCGCGCGCTCTCGTCCCAGTATGCAAACGGTTCGGTGCCGCACAGTTTCCGACCGCTCAACCGGCTCCAATACTCAGACAAACCAGCATGGATCATGCTGACTGTCCCCGGACTCATCTACGAAAGCGGCGACCTCTCGCTGCTAGAAAAAAAGCTTCCATATTTTGAAAGCTCTGAAAAGGGTACCGTGTGGGACCACATGATCCGCGCCATGCGCTATCTCTCCTCTGATCTCGGAGCCAACGGACTGTGCAACCAGCATCATGCCGATTGGAACGACGGGCTCGAAGCGACCAAGGAGGCGGGTGAACGCGAAAGCGTCATGGTGACCCAGCAACTCGCCTATGGATTGCTGCAGGTCGAAAAACTGGCCACGAAAACCAGCAGAAGCGAAATCGCAGCAGAAGCGCGGCAATTATACGACACGTTCAACAAAAAACTCAACGAGATCTGCTGGGACGGCGAGTGGTATGTACGCACCATTTGCGGTGACGGTTATCGCATCGGATCGAATAAAAATGCCGAAGGCAAAATCTTTGTCAACACTCAAAGCTGGGCCATTATCAGTCAGACAGCGTCTGAAGCCCGCGCCAAACAATGTATGGGAAATGTTGACAAGTACATACGAACTGATCTGGGTTATCGAATCTGCCACCCGGCATTTTCGCATTATGATCCGCGCGTCGGACGCATGTCAAACTCAATTCCAGGCCATGTGGAGAACGGCGGTTGCTACTGCCACGCCGCCGGTTTCAAAGGTGTGGCCGACTGCCTTATGGGCCGCGCAGAGGAGGCGTGGGAAACCTTCATCAAAACCGCACCTGACAACCCTCTGAACCCTGTCTCCCAATCGCGAATGGAACCTTTCAGTTTTACCAATTCATTTTCATCGGTCGACATGGTCTACGGCCGCTCAGGCTACCCGTGGCGCACTGGCACTGCCGCATGGTTCACCGTACTGCTCGTCGAATATATTCTAGGTGCACGCCGCAGCATGGAAGGATTGCTGATCGATCCGTGTCTGACAAAAACCATTCCACATGCAAAGATACTGCGCAGGTTCCGCGGCGCCTGCTACGACATCTCCATCGACAACACCAGCGGCGCCTCTCGCGGTGTCAGCAATATTATTCTTGACGGACAACCGTTCACAGGAACCGTTCTGCCAGTTTTCAAAAACGGCACACACACAGTTGAAGTCACTTTGGGATAAGAAATATCCGCCAAAGAGGTTGAAACGGAGGCTCATTCGATAACAAAACAGAAAGTCAGACCATAGATGAATAATAAATTTATATGGACATATGGACTTCTGGCGGCAGGGATTCTCCTTGTAGTTGCTGGAATAGTAATTATTGAAAGTAAGAAGTCCAATGCCGGAGGAGCGACCCGGGATAAAATTAATTTTGACGGCGCTAAGGGCATAGAGGCAAAAATCCCTGTCTCTGGTAAGACGGATGGACAGGCGGGTGAGCAGGCGGCCAATGATGCTCTTGATAAATACGCCAAGACTGACAATTCAGATGAAAAAGTAGTCATATTGAACGAGCTTGCCTTGAGCTCGAACAGAAAAATGCTTGAACTGGTTTACAGGGCGCTGGAAGATCCCAGCGATGAGGTCAGGATTGCAGCCGCACAACTCCTGGACAATTTCGATGCCAACGCCATAATCCCGGCCGTTTCCAAAGCGCTGAACGACAAAAACGAGGAGGTCAGGCTGCTCGCAATATACGCCCTCCGCGATGCCGACGTTCCTGAAACCGTAAAGCTCCTGGCCAAAGGCATCGGAGACGATTCCGAGAGTGTCAGAGGCGCAGTTTTTTCCACCGTCTCCGTCAAGGATACCCCTACAAAGGAGGCGATTCTAGGCGAAGCCATCAAGTCGAAGCTCCAGGATGTAAAGGAAAAATCCGTGGATCTTGCAGTTGAAGCTCATTCCCGCAGGACCGTGGAAATGCTCCTTGGGGTGCTTAATGATAGTGATGTGGAACTGAAAAATGGGATATTCTCGATAATGACGGTATTTTTTTCCGAGGAATTCAAGACATGTGAAGAGGCAAGGAAATGGTGGGCTGAAAACAAGGACAGGTTCGATGATGAACTTGTTGAGAAATAAGGTTCTCGGAAGCGGTTTTTAATTTTTCGTGAAGATGATTCTATTTTATTTTTGAAAACATGGTATACTTAGTGGTTTATAAAAAACCTTTCAGTTGTCATGGATCATAATATTATTTTAAAATAATCAGGAGAAGAAAGATGAAAAGAGCAGTTTTTGCAACGTTAATCGCATGTGTTCTCGTTTTGGGGGTCACAACCTTTGCAGAGAGCAAGACTATCCTTGTCAAAACCTATACCAACGTATTGGTGAATGACACGAACAACTACCAGATCAATTGCACAGGAGACATAGTCACATATTCCATCGCAAAAGACATTAATGGCATCATCACCGCCATATATTATACATTTACTAGGAAAAGCGGGACATCGGTGGTCGGGCAGATCGGTCCAGGATCAGTAGCCACTGACAATTTTATTCCCGCCAATTCAGTGGCATTTGAAATTATCGGACTCGAGAACAATGCCTCGCTGGTTCTCTTTACAGATAATGTAGGAACCAGGATATACATGCTTTTCAGGCTCGCCAATAAGTATGCCACACCTGCCCCCAACCGCATCAATCCCGTCAAGCATATTGCTCTTGCAAATGAGATCTGCTCCCTCACCAGCAGCCAAATCCTTTCTTATCTCGACAATCCAGCTGTTGTCAAGGCCGTCTCAAGCCGGAAAAGAACTTTAAACATTGCAGAACTGACCACATCAGCCAACCACACATTGAGCCTGGGAGACAAAGTTACGATCCTGGATGTCCCGGACAACAGTTATAACATGGCGAACGTTGAAGTGATAAGCACTCCCACAGTAACAACTTTTACGTATTCATGCCCTGGCGAAGATGAAAATCTGGAAGCCAGCACCGGAAGCGCATATCGTCCGCAAATCTTCAACAGTGTGTCCATATTCAACTATAACTGGGTTCCTCTGACTACCAGGGGCATAAGCAACCAATGGGGTTCCCTATCCATCATCAATCTCATCATGCAGAGATATTACAAGGGAATTTCCCCAACTGTCAATTCAGATGAGCTGGAAGTGTCCATTTTAAGACCCTGACATACGAGATATCTTCCGCAAATTAAATGGAGAAAATGCAGCAGAACCCGACACCCAGCGGGCCAATTTGCTTTGTAAATATCCACTCCAGTGGATCTAAAGAGTGATTTTGCATTTTATTTTTAGTACGGATTAAGAAAACGACATAGTTTACTTAATCCGTACCTCGATACGCTCAGGTTTGCGCCTAAAATACAGACGCCTTTATTTCCCGTCAAATCCCGATTACGCCTTCAAATATGAATTTCCCGTTGAAATAGAATAATTTAATCTTATAGGAAATTGTATTTAAGGCTCCCCTGCGGGCTTGTCCCGCAGGGGGCAAAGATTGGGAGGCTAAAGGAATGCCTCTTACCCTCCCGAATTCCGGTTTTCTGCGTGTAGATGTGAGCCCCGAGCAGTTTAAAACAGAATACATACGTACCGCAGGGAATATGAACAAGTAAAATCCTGTTTTGAAGTGGGATTTTAAGGTGTATACTAATAATATGATATTTTAATACACCTTTATCCAAGTGTATCAATTATGGCGAAATTTAAAACATTGTTGATATTTGGCGGCATTGTCCTCTTATTTGCCGTTATCATCTATATAATGAATCTTCCTATCTTCTCCAGCAAGAATATTACTATGGACAAATACAACGCTGCAGATCTTGTTAAAGCCGATTTTGACAATGGATTTGTAAGATTCATTGAAATATGCAGGGAAGAACCGAAGGAGAAGGGAAGCAATACCCCTCCTTCAAGCAAATGGATGATTCCAGGGGAAAGGGAGATAGGAAAAGCAGTTCTTGACAAATACTCAAGAAAGGGACGTATTGAACCGGACTACACCAAGGAGGAAAAGACCTTCAATAAGGAGGAGTCTGATTTTGCCACTACTTATAACAGGGCGATGCTGAAGCTAGTCTTGGCCAATGATAAAACCCTAATCGTAAATAACCCTCCACAACCTGTAAAAACCTCTGTTGAAAAGCCTGCACCGCAGCCGCCCATGATCATTGACGATGGAAATATTCCAATGGAAAAAGTTAAGCCGCCCGCTCTCGCCAAAACCGACTTCGAACGCAGCAAAGTCAGGTTTATCGAGGTGTTCAGGGAAGATTCAAAGAAGCCTGGCACAGGCACCTGGGTGGTCCCTCTTGAAAAAGATATTGGAAAAGATCTTCTGGAACAATATCCTGACAGGATCAGGATTGAAAAGAACGCCGATGTCGACCCCAAAGTTTTCCAGAAGAACGAAGCAGGTTATGCGTCTTCATACAACAGATCCATGCTTAAATTTATAAAACCTGATGCCTCCATATTTACTAAACCGGCAAAAAAACCAGCGGAAACGGTAAAGACTACCCAGGAAAAGAAACCTGAAGAAACATTGCCTCCGGTTCAGCCAGAAAACACCGACAAACCTGAAGAGCCCAAGAAACCCGATATGCCGACCGACCCGAATGGCGCTTAGATAAGCGTTTTACAGCCCTCTGAATCCCTATCCACACTAAAAATATAATTGTTATCTTTTTCCCTTCTTGACTTTTGAAACGAAAGCGTTATGGTTTCGTTTCGTAAGCAAAAGGACTGATTTCACATGGATAAGCGTTTTGAGCGCATATTGGACATACTCCTCAAGGAGAAGAAAATTTCGGTTGGTGAACTGAGCAGCCGTCTTGGCGTCAGCGAAGTTACGATTCGAAAGGATCTTACGGAACTTGAGAAGCAGGGGCGTCTTCTCCGCAGGTACGGAGGGGCGGTGCCTGCCGAAAACCCGTTGCAGGTTGTCTCACATCTCAAACGCGTTTCATTGCGGCTGGAGGAAAAACGCAGGATTGCGAAATTCGCAGCTTCAATGATAAAGGACGGCGAAAACATCCTGCTCGATGCGGGCTCCACAATACTCGCACTCGCGAAAGAGCTTCACGGACGCGAGATCCGCGTTGTCACAAACAACATCGCCGTAGTCAATGAACTCGGCGGGGACGAAAAGATATCGCTAGAGGTAATCGGAGGGACCCTGCGCAGGGCAAGCGAGGCGCTGGTAGGGCCCCGCGCCTGCAAGGCGCTTGAGAACATCCGTGTGGACAAGGTTTTCCTCGGCTGTTCCGGTTTTGATCCGGCCCTGGGCTTCTCAAGCCAGAATGCGGTTGAGGCGGAGACAAAGCAGAAAATGCTTAAATGCGCGCCGGAAATAATTGTACTGGCCGACCACAGTAAATTCTCAAGACCAGCCTTTGCGAACTTCGCAAAACCAGAAGAAGTTACTGCAATTATTACCGATAAAAAGCTGCCTGATGATATTTTAAAAAGCTTAAGGAAATTTAAAATAAAAATAAACTTTGTGCCTTAGTGCCTCTGTGCCTTTGTGCCAAAAAAAAAAGGAGAAAGAGCAAATGGTACCGTTCAAAGTTGATCTGAAAAACAAAGTCGCGGTCGTAACAGGTGGCGGCGGAATCCTCTGCGGTTCGATGGCTGAAGCGCTCGCCGAATGCGGTGCGAAAGTCGCAATCCTTGATCTCAGGCAGGAAGCTGCCGACAAGGTCGCTAAAGCCATCAACGACAAAGGCGGAAAAGCAATCGGCGTTGCTGCAAACGTCCTCGAAGCGGAAAGCCTCAAGCAGGCTGAAAAAATCGTCTGCGAAAAGCTCGGTCCCTGCAACATCCTCATCAACGGAGCCGGCGGAAACCATCCTAAAGGGACAACCAGCAATGAATTCCTCACAAAGGAAGATCTTGCCAAAGTCGGAACAAAGGATTTCGTGAGTTTCTTCGACCTTGATCCGGAAGGGATAAAATTCGTGTTCAACCTGAACTTCATCGGCACACTTCTCCCGACACAGGTTTTCTCCAGGAAAATGGCTGAAAGCGGCAGCGGCGTGATCATAAACATTTCGTCCATGAATGCGTTCTGCCCGCTCACAAAGATTCCGGCGTACAGCGGAGCGAAGGCGGCAGTCAGCAATTTCACGCAGTGGCTCGCAGTTCACATGTCGAAAGTCAACATAAGGGTGAACGCGATCGCCCCGGGATTCTTCCTCACCGACCAGAACCGTGCACTTCTCACGAAGCCTGACGGTTCATTTACGCCGAGAGCTGATAAGATCCTCGGCATGACACCGATGGGCCGTTTCGGAAAACCTGAAGAGCTTATCGGAGCCCTTCTCTTCCTTGTAGATGAGAAAGGTGCCAGTTTTGTAAACGGTGTCGTTGTTCCGGTTGACGGAGCGTTTTCGGCATATTCTGGAGTCTGAACAAGTTTTAAGTTAAAAGTATTAAGTTTTAAGCAAGGATGCATTTTAAAATCTATCTCTAAACTTAAAACCTAAAACTTAACACTTAACACCTGAAAACATAGAAAGGAATAAAATATGAAGAAGAATCTATTGATAGCGCAGTCCGGCGGTCCTTCGCCGGTGATCAACAGCTCTCTCCGCGGAGTCGTGGAAGCTGCAAAATGTTTTCCTGACAAGATAGGCAAAATCTATGCCGGCTGGCATGGCATCGAAGGCGTACTGAAAGAGGAGCTCCTTGATCTCTCCGCCCAGGACGAAGATGAAATCTCTCTGCTTAGGAACACTCCTGCAGCAGGAGCGATCGGCACATGCCGTTACAAGATCAAGTCAAACCAGAAGGAAGACTTCGACCGCGTGGTCGATGTCCTCAGGGCCCACAATATCGGATATTTCCTCTACAATGGCGGAAACGATTCCATGGACACCGCGAACAAAGTTGCAAAACTCGCAAATGAACGCGGGCTCGACCTTCTCGGGATCGGAGTGCCAAAGACTATCGACAACGATGTCGGTGACAGCGAATTCAAAGTGATCGACCATACTCCCGGTTACGGATCGGTCGCAAAATACTGGAGTTGCATCGTCCAGAATTCTGATGAGGAGAATCGCGGTTCATATCCCGCAGATCCCGTACTCGTACTTCAGGCTATGGGAAGGAAGATAGGCTACATCCCGGCGGCTGCGAGACTCGCAGATCCGAAACGTGAAATGCCCCTGCTTATTTTCCTCGCTGAAGGCGGAATGAAGATGGAAGAGATGGCGGACAAGATCAATGCCATGCTTGTTAAACGCGGCAGGGCCGTAGTAGTCGTCAGCGAAGGCTGCGATGTCGGCGATCTCGGATTCACCAAGGACAGCTTCGGCCATGCACAGTTCGGCGCAAGCCAGACAACCGTACAGCAGGCACTTGTAAACTATCTGAACGCAAACGGTATCAAGGCGAAGGGCAGCGCACGCGGCCAGACTTTCGGAACAGACCAGCGCGACACGGCGATTTACGCGTCAACCGTTGATCTTGACGAAGCATACCGCGTCGGACAGAAGGCCGTCATGCTCGGAATCGAAGGCAAAGGCGGATTCATGTCAACCATACTCAGGGAACCTGGGATGATCTATTCAGTAAAGTATGACAAAGTCCCGCTTGACATAGTTGCGAATTCCGAAAGGACTTTCCCTGCTGCATGGATAACGAAGGACAAATGCGATGTGACGGACGAGTTTGTAGCTTACGCCAGGCCGCTGATCGGCGAGGACTGGGCGAGTGTTCCGGTGATCAACGGACGTCAGCGTTTCGCAAGGCTGAAGCCGGTGTTCGCGGACAAGAAGCTTCCGGTCTATACCCCGGAAGGCGACAGGAAAAAGAAGTGAAACGGAGAGCCGGTGAAACGGAGAATCGGAGAAATTGAACATCGAACATTCAACTTCGAACGTCCAACTTTGAATTAAAAATATTAAGATTAATTCAGAATTTTACTATGTGCCTCAGTGCCTATGTGCCTGTGTGCCTTTTAAACTGTTAAGGAGAAAAATAATGGATTATGTTGCACAGTTGAAGAATCTGCCGAAGAAGAAGGAATTTTTCATCGGATTTGACAGTGACGGATGTGTTTTTGACACAATGGAGATCAAGCAGAAGGAATGCTTCTGCCCGGCGTTCATCAAACATTTCAAGATGCAGGCGGCAAGCAAATATGCACGCGAAGTATGGGAGTTTGTAAACCTCTACAGCAAGGATCGCGGCTGCAACAGGTTCCTTGCGGTACAGAAGGCGCTCTCGTTAATGCGCAAACGCAAGGTTTTCAAAGACCGCGGAATAACAGTTCCCGAGATGAAATCACTTGACACCTGGCTCAAGGAGGAGACAAAGCTCGGCAATCCGACCCTCGAAGCGAAAGTCAAAAGTTCCGGGGACAAGGAACTGGAAATGCTTTTCGCGTGGAGCAAGGAAGTGAACGTTCGGATAGCTGACATGGTCTACGGATGCCCTCCGTTCCCTGGAGTTAAGACTGTCCTTGACAAAGGAAAAGTGAAAGCCGACATGATTGTGGTTTCCCAGACCCCGCTTGAAGCACTGAAGCGCGAATGGGATGAAAACAAGATCGACCACTATCTCGAATGCATAGCCGGACAGGAGCACGGTACAAAGACCGAGCATCTCATGTTCGCAACAATCGGCAAAGGCTATGGAGAGAACAAAGTCCTCATGGTCGGAGACGCATATGGGGATCTGAAGGCGGCACAGGGAAGCAAGGCCCTGTTCTTCCCGATCATACCCGGAGACGAGGAAGCTTCATGGAAGCAGTTTGCGGAAGAGGGAATCGAGAAGTTCTTCAAGGGGACATTTGCCGGAGACTACCAGAACAAACTCCTGGCAGCCCTGGAGAAAGCGCTTCCAGAACTTCCGCCGTGGAAGGATTGATTTCACCGCAAAGAAACAAAGTTGTAAATATAATGAAAAATATAGTAATTCCAGAGGAGACT
>CAZION010000069.1:0-31221 GCA_964540865.1 uncultured Victivallis sp. | reverse complement strand
CAATATTTTTTCATTTTTCTAATCTGAGCTAACCTTTTCGCGGAGGCTCTAACTACGAACTTAGCAAGATAATCCAAGAAGTTATCATTTAAATGTAGCACAGGCATCTTGCCTGTGGCTTTGAAATAAAATCGTATAAACAATAAACTTATAGGATAAAATATGAATGTTCATGATTTAAATCACCCTGATTTCAACCCGTCTGACTGCCCGGAGTGGGCTAAGGAAACATTGCCGGATTACATCCAGCCGTTCCGTGGAAGGAATGGATTGCCGTCTCCGTATAATGAACGGACATATGCGGTCGCCATGAATGTCCGCGGCGTTGACCGCTACCATGCCAACCAGTTCGTTGTTTACCGTCCGGAGACTGTAAAATATCTTTATACGGACTACACCCCGTTGCAGGTAAACTACCGCAGGGGCATGTTTCCGACGTATGAAGCGCTTTCGGCCGATGTGACCGTTGGATGTCGGACTGAAACGGAAAAGGCGGTTGCTCTTTTGCTCAAGGGAACGTCCCGTGTGAAGCATCCGTTTATGGTGCCATGCGGCCCGGATGTGTCATCAGATCGCAATGCAGACGATGAGTCATTGCTTAAGAGCGGCGTCGGCTGGTGCAATGAACAGGCCAGGGTGTTCATAAGGCTCTGCCAGGTCAACAATATGCCTGCACGCCTGATTCACCTATTCTATGCCGACAAGAAGTCGGGCCATTGCATAGCTGAGTTTTACGCGGATGGACGCTGGTGCATGGCCGATGCGAGCTGGCTCTGTGTTTTTCCGGGACCGGACGGTAAACTGCTTTCCGCAGCCCAGTGCCATGATGGGGGAGAAGGTCAGAAGTACTGCGGGATTGCCTATTACAACCGCCAGCAGGAATTACTCAAGCTGTCCGATGCCGAACTCAATTTGAAGAGCGCGGAATGTCACGTCAACTGGAGGCAGCGCATTGCAGCTCAGGCGGCGGAGGATCTGGCCAACTTGATTACTTTTTTTGCAGTTATGAATTATCCGCTGCCCTCTCATGAAAGTCTTTTTGCGTAGGGAATTAGATATTACGGCATGAAGAAAAAATTTTAGGCTATTGAATTAAATCAATTAGTGTATAATATGCCATACACTAATAATCACAAGGAAATCCCCGGGAGGCAGGCAGTGTTAACCGCTTATTGCATGAGTTATGAATATTTTACAGTGATTCCAAAACAGTGGCATGAAAGTTTTTCTGAAATGCGCGACATGGGCTTTGACGCGGTTGCGCTGACTTTCAGCGAAAGCGAGATGCGTTATTCACGCCGCGCCTTTGAAGCTGAAGTTGCAATGGCGCATAAGCTGGGGCTGAAGGTTTTTGTAATTCCCAGCCGGCTGGGAGGTCGATTCGCCGGAGCTCCTCTTATGCATTGCATGTGGTTGAATCTGCATCCGGAGTGCCAGGTTCCTGGACATCCAGATATCGCCTGCATCGAGGCGGAACCGTTCGTGGAATGGATCCATGATTTCATGGGCACATTGATCAGTGACTATGATCTTGACGGAATTGTCTGGGATGAGATCAAAAGGTCTGGCCTTATCTCTACGCATCCGGCAACCTTGAATAAATTCGGGCACGTCCCGACTACGGAAGAGGCGCAGGACGGCTTTGTGGAATTCCTGGGTGATTTGACTGCGCACTGCATGAAGATCAGACCGGAATTGACTGTCACTATGTTCAACTCCGCGACAGCACCTGAATATTTCACTGCGAAAGCCGCCAAGATTCCATCTTTTCATTATTGCGGCTATGACGGTAACTTCTGTGACTTCAGTTTCTACAAGGAGCCTCCGCATCAAGACAAATACCTGCTGGGAGATGCCTGGGCGCGTACTGTCCGGGAATGTGCCGCCGGAGGCAAGAAAACCTTTGCGTTGATTGAGAATTTCTGTGTTCCGAAAAGTGAACATGACACATATCGTAAAAACCTGGATGCGTACTTGAGCAGCATCCGTCCCGATCATCTGGCCGTATATTATTACGGGCTCAACAATGAATGTCCGGAAGAAGTCCATCAGATGACGAAAGAGCTTCTGAAGAAATATCATAATGGTACGGAGAGAGGTGCAGCATGTTAACCGCTTATTGTCTGAGTTATGGACTCTATACTCCCATTCCGAAGCAGTGGCACGAGAGTTTTTCTGAAATGCGCGACATGGGCTTTGATGCGGTTGCGCTGACTTTCAGTGAAAGCGAAATGCGTTATTCACGCCGTGTATTCGAAATGCAAATTGCGATCGCGCACAAGCTCGGGCTGAAGGTTTTTGTAATTCCCAGCCGCCTGGGAGGTCGCTTCGCAGGAGCTCCGCTCATGGCCTGCATGTGGCTGAACATGCATCCGGAGTGCCAGGTTCCGGGACATCCCGACATCGCCTGTATCGAGGCGGAACCGTTTGTAGAATGGATCCGTGAATTCATGGGCACTCTTGTCGGCGACTACGAGCTTGACGGTATTGTCTGGGATGAGATCAAAAGGTCCGGCCTTATCTCTACGCATCCGGCGACCTTGAATAAATTCGGGCACGTCCCGACTACGGAAGAGGCGCAGGACGGCTTTGTGGAATTCCTGGGTGATTTGACTGAGTACTGCATTAAGATCAGACCGGAATTGTCTGTCACTATGTTCAACTCTGCTACTGCTCCTGAATATTTCACTGCGAAAGCCGCCAAGATTCCATCTTTCCAGTATTGCGGCTATGACGGTAACTGCTGTGAACTAAGTTTCTACAAGGAGCCGCCCAAACAACACAAATATCTGCTGGCGGATGCCTGGGGTCGGACTGTCCGGGAATGTGCGGCCGGTGGGAAGAAGACTTTCGCCCTGGTCGAGAACATGCTGATGCCTGAAAGCGAACATGAGACGTACCGGAAAAATCTGGACAAGTATTTGAGCACCATACGGCCTGACCATCTGGCCGTATACTACTATGCACATAACAATGAGTGTCCAGAAATCGTTCAGCAGATCACAAGAGACCTCTTGAAGAAGCATAATTGGGGGCGATAGGCACAGCTTCCACTCAATGTGATTATTCAGATTTTCACTGACACTTCACCGCTGTGGAAATTCTTGATGCTGCCGTCGGGAAGAAGTAGGGTTAAGGAGCCGTCCCTGTCTATATCCTTGAACAGTCCTCTGACTTTATCTCCGGATTCCTGGATTATCCCTATCTCTCTTCCGATCAGGATGTTTTCTTTTTTCCAAAGCTCATAAATTCTTTCAGAATTTATAAATATTTCCTGATAGATTTTTATAAGATTATACTGAAGAGACTCGGCGAATTTTTCAATATCAGTAATTTTTGCGGTTTCCGCAAAAATTGAAGTACCAGAAACCTGGTTATCTAGAAAAAACTCCTTATCCGTATTCAGATTTATGCCTACTCCGATAACCGCGCCGTCTGGTTTGTTTGATTTTTCCGGGCTGTGGGTTTCAGACAGCACGCCTGCTATTTTCAGGGATTTTATATAGACATCATTCGGCCATTTCACCCAGAATTGCAGGGAAGGGGCGTAATCTCTGAGCGTTTGAAGTGAGGAGATGGCTCCGATAAAGGTGAGCTGTGACGGGTGCAGGACTTTTTTAACTATAAAACTCCCGTAAATATTCCCGGGAGGTGAAATCCATTTCCTTCCACGACGACCGTGCCCGGCGCTCTGCTCTTTCGCAAGAATAAGGCAGGAATCCGCCAATTCTGCGAAATTCGCAAGAGCGTACCGGTTCGTCGAATCGACTTTGTCGAGATGAATTATGTTATATTTTTTAATAGTGGAACACTCTTAAAAAATATTTTCAGTTCTTTTCCAGCCTTGAACGCAGACTTTCGAGTTCTTTTTTCAAAGCCTCGGGAAGTCTGTCACCGAATTTTTCATAGTACTGGGATATGTCTGCAAGCTCTTTTTTCCAACCTTCAGCATCAACTGAAAGAAGTTCCTTCATGTCGTTGCAGCAGATATTGAGACCGGTCGTATCCAGATCTTCAAGTTTAGGGAGATTGCCGATAGGAGTCGGAACAGCTTTTATGTTAGCTTCTATGCGATCGCAAATCCATTTAAGGACGCGGCTGTTGTCGCCGTAGCCCGGCCATAGGAATTTGCCTTCGGAGCTTTTCCTGAACCAGTTCACAAAGAATATCTTCGGAAGATTGGCGCGGTCGGTGCGTTCTGTCATTGAAAGCCAGTGGGCAAGATAATCGCCCATGTGGTATCCGCAGAAAGGGAGCATTGCAAACGGATCGCGTCTCAATATACCGGCTTGTCCTAGTGCGGCGCTTGTGGTTTCCGAGCCTGCGGATGACCCCATGAAAACTCCATGTTCCCAGCTGGATGCCTCGTTTACAAGAGGAATTGTGGAAGGACGCCGTCCACCTACTAGTATTGCAGAGATTGGAACGCCTTCCGATTTCTCCCAGTCCGGATCAATGACGGGGCACTGTGAAGCCGGAGCAGTGAAGCGGGAATTCGGATGGGCGGCTTTGCGGCCGCAGTCAGGTGTCCATGACTTGCCTTCCCAGTCAATGGCTTTTGCAGGGGCCGGAACGCCCATGTCCTCCCACCAGACATCTCCTTCGGGTGTGAGTGCGACGTTTGTGAAAATCGCATTTTTCGTGATCGAGAGCATTGCGTTGGGGTTGGACTTCATGGAAGTTCCCGGCGCTACTCCGAAGAATCCAGTTTCTGGATTGACGGCATAGAGTTTTCCGCCTTTGCCGATCCTCATCCAGGCGATATCGTCGCCGAGGCATTTCACTGACCATCCGGGAATAGATGGCTGCATCATTGCGAGATTTGTTTTTCCGCATGCGCTCGGGAAGGCCGCAGTTATATAATATTTTTTGCCATTCGGCGAAGTAAGGGAAAGAATCAGCATGTGTTCGGCCAACCAACCTTCTTTTTTCGCGACGACTGAGGCTATGCGGAGAGCCAGGCATTTCTTGCCGAGCAGTGCGTTTCCACCGTATCCGGAACCGTATGACCAGATGGAAGGCTCCTCGGTGAAGTGGACGATATATTTTTTTGCTGGATCCGGTTCACACGGCCATGGAACATCTTTTTGTCCGGATTTCAGAGGGGCGCCTACAGAGTGCATGCAGGGGATGAAATCCTCCCTGTCTCCCAGGACATCAAGCACTTTTTTACCCATGCGGGTCATGATCTTCATGTTGACCACGACATAGGCCGAATCGGTTATTTCAATACCTATTTTGGCGACCGGTGAATCAAGAGGGCCCATTGAAAATGGAATCACATACATTGTGCGTCCTTCCATGCAACCCTTGAAAAGACCCCGGATCTTAGTTTTCATTTCAACAGGATCGGCCCAGTTGTTTGACGGACCAGCATCTTCTTTTTTCGAGGTGCAGATATAGGTGCGGTCTTCAACACGGGCGACATCGCTTGCATGGGAACGCGCCAAGTAAGAACCTGGCCTCAGCTTTTCATTCAGCTTTGTAAAAGTGCCATGCTTTACAAGTTCATCGCAGAGATGTTTATATTCTTCTTCTGAGCCGTCGCACCAGTGGACTTTTGTGGGCTTGCAGAGTTTGACAGCATCTTCAACAAACGCCAGCAGACTTTTGTTTTTTGTGAGATTAGACATCATTTGCATACACCTCTTTTATAAAGTTTCATTTTATGATTTTATGATTTGGTGATTTGAGAAATTTAGGATTTAAAGGCTTTTGCCTGTAATCCTTTTGTAGGCGTCGAGGTACTTGTCGCGGGTATTCGTGACTATGTTGTCGGGAAGTTCTGGAGCTGGAGGAGTCTTGTCCCAGTTAAGACTTTCGAGGTAGTCTCTGACAAACTGTTTGTCCAGGCTTGGCGGGCTTCCACCTAGAACATACTGGTCTGCGGGCCAGAAACGGCTTGAATCAGGGGTTAGCACTTCGTCAATAAGTATGAGTTCATCGTTTAAAATTCCAAATTCAAATTTTGTGTCGGCAAGAATGATTCCCTTGGTTTTCGCATAGTCGGCGGCGGTGTTGTACACCTTCAGGGTAAGCTCTTTCGCCTTATCTGCGAATTTCGCACCGACTATCTCCCGAGCCTTTTCAATGCTGATATTTTCATCGTGAGTCCCAAGTTCGGCCTTTGTCGACGGCGTGAAAAGTGCTTCATCGAGTTTTTCGGCCTGCCTGTATCCCTTCCGGAGAGGTATTCCGCATACTGCTCCGGTTTTCTGGTAATCCTTCCATCCGGTTCCGGTTATGTATCCGCGGGCGATGCATTCGATTGCAAGGGGCTTGGCCTTCTTCACGAGCATTGAACGCCCCTCTAGATCCTTCGAGTATTTTCTGAGTTTTTCAGGATATTTTGAAACATCTGCTGTAATGAGATGGTTAGGCATCCATTTCATGAGATCAAACCAGAAAAGTGAAAGTCCGGTGAGAACTCTGCCTTTCTCTGGAATGCCGTTCGGCATGACGACATCAAAAGCGCTTATACGGTCGCTGGCTACGAAAAGAAGGGAGTCCCCCATGTCGTAAATGTCACGGACCTTTCCGCGACGCGGTTCGGGTAGCCCTTTCATTTCAGTCTGAAGAAGCGCTTTATTTCTGTCATATTTCATATAAAAATTTCCCTGAAATTCTTATTATGCTTCAATGGAGGTTATTTTAACTCTGGTCAACTCTGAACGGTGACCTCTTGTTTTTCTGAAACCTTTGCGGCGTTTGATTTTGAAGGCGATAAGCTTGGGGCCGCGGAAATGCTTGATGATTTCACCGGTGACCTTTACGCCTTTTACGGTCGGTGTTCCGAGCTGTATGTCTTTGCCCTCGCCTGCAGCGAGTATTTCCTTGAAGATAACAGTCTCGCCTACTTTTTCGGTCATGAGGTCAACATCGATGATATCATTTTTATTGACTCTGTACTGTCTTCCGCTTGTTGCAATTATAGCATACATCTTCAGTTCTCCTGTTGTTTTTCATTTTGTAAAATATAATAAGCTAATGGAAAGCATTTTATATACAATACATAGCTCCCCATAGAGAAAAGTCGGTTAATATATCGCTTATACATATTCTTGCAACATATCCCCTGATATTTTATGAAAATTTGAATATTTTCTTAAAATCCTTTGTGTCTCGGCCGCTTTGCATTAGATTTTAATTAAATATAAATGAAACCTATAATAATGGAAACAGAAAGGCAGAAACTATGGTAACAGCAATCGTCCTGATCAATGTTCAGCGTCCGAAACTCAAGCAGGTGACCGAGAATGTTCTGAACATAAAGGGAGTGACAGAAGTTTATACTGTAGCAGGCGAATATGACCTCGCAGCAGTTGTACGTGTCGCTGACAGCAAACAGCTTTCCGAAATCATTGTTGACAAGATGCCCCACCAGATTGATGGCATTACACACACAAAAACCCTTATTGCCCTAGATGTTGAATCAAAGATCGACCTCGCGAAGGCTTTCAAGGTCAAATAATATCCGGTCTTGCCGGGCTCTATGATTTAGAAATACAAAAGACTGGATTCCAAATTTTGGCATCCGGTCTTTTGTATTTACTCTCACCCTTGCCTTTGGTCACTCTGGCAGGTGTTTTGCATATTTCCTTGGTGAATGTCCGGTAATGTTCTTGAACAGGCGGCAGAAATAGCTGCAGTTTTTAATTCCGCACAGAGATGCCGCCTCATATACGTTCTTGTCGCCCTCGCGGAGAAGCCTGCATGCCCTGGCTATGCGGAGGCGCAGGATGTAGCGCAATGGGGTAAGCCCGGTCATCTCCAGGAAATGCCTCTGGAATGAACGTTCAGACATCCCCGCCATCTTCTGGAGATTCTTCATCGGGATCTCCTCTGCAAAATGGATTTCAAGGTAGTCCAGAACTTTTGAAAGCCATGGGCTCCTCCTGTCATCCTTCTGCGCATCCGCACGCTTGAGGAAGCGGGAAAGCATCACGAAAAGCTCAAGCAGAAGACCTGTCATCATCATAGTATACCCGCTTTTCATTTCCCTGTACTCGCGCTCCAGCTCATCAACTAGCCTCATGCAGGCATCCAGTTCTTTTTGTGACAGGGATGGCCTTTGCTGCGACGCACGTTTCCCACCCTGCTGTTTGCCCAAGAGGGAAGAGTATCCCGGCTGTTCCATGAGCATGGATCTGTATTTTTCGATGAACGATGATCTTATAAGCACATTCACAAGCTTCATATCATTGCAGGAATTGTAGGCATGCTTCATTCCAGGTTCAATGATAAAACAGTCGCCAGCATTTATCCTATACTTTTCATTCCTGAAATCGTGCATTCCTGTTCCTTCCAGGATAAGTACGAGCTCCGTGAAATCATGAATGTGTCTTCCGATATCGCATTGGGGACCGACCCGCATGACGACCGCTGGGGCATCAATCCCGCGAAAACAGACGTCTTCAAGCCATTTTGAGGAATCCAATGCCATAATCTTTTTTATCTTCATAGGAGTACTGATATTTTGCCGGTTTTGTTATATTATTAGCCGATATTGTGCAAGTAATATAATTCTATCTATGGCATATTAGTGGTATAAATAAAATTATCAAGGAGGAATTCCAATGCGTTTAAACGAAAAAGAATATCGAGATAAAGTGCTCGGCTGCTGGATCGGGAAGAATATTGGAGGTACGCTTGGCGCGCCGTTTGAATGGAAGCGGCAGGTGAACAATGTCGAGTTCTATGTACAGGAGCTTAATGGCAATCCCCTCCCCAACGACGACCTCGACATCCAGCTCCTCTGGCTTGCAGCCATGGAGCAGCAGGGGGTCGGAATCTCGACTAACGCCCTTGCCGAATACTGGTGCAGCTTTGTGACTCCCCACTGGGCGGAATACGGTACAGGAAAGATAAACATGCGGTCCGGGCTCCAACCACCCCTCTGCGGAACTTTCGGAAACGCCTACAAGCACAGCTGCGGCGCCTATATCCGTTCTGAAATATGGGCATGCATTTCGCCCGGACTTCCCCAGGTCGCCGTAAAACTCGCCTGCAAAGATGCAATACTCGACCATGGCGACGGTGAAGGCTCGTATTCTGAAATATTCATGGCCGCCCTGGAAAGCGCCGCTTTTGTGGAAAAGGATCTGCATAAGCTCATAGAGATAGGACTCTCCTATATCCCAGCCGACTGTGGAGTGACAAAAGCTGTCAACACAACCCTTGAATGCTTCAAGGCGGGAAAGACTTGGCAAGAGACCAGAGAGGAGGTTTTGAAGCTGCACCGCGGAGGAATGATCATGTTCCCCGTCTGCGACGAGGACAGGAGGAAGGGATTCCACGAGGGGGTGATAGGCTATGATGTCCCTTCAAATATCGCGTTCACCCTTTCCGGGCTTCTTTACGGAGGCGACGATTTCAGTAAAGTTCAGTGCATTGCAGTGAATTGTGGTGAAGATACCGATTGCACGGCAGCAACCGCCGGCTCGATCTGGGGAATCATACATGGTGCAAAAGCCATCCCTCAGAAATGGATAGATCCCATAGGCAGAGGAATTCTCACAATAGTTTTAAACCTCGGTGACATTGGCTGGGCTATACCCAAGGATGTCGACAATCTTACAGATAGGACGGTGAAGCTTGCAAGACAGAATATGCTGATCAACAATTCGGATGCGATCTGCAGCACTGAATCCACAGATCTTTCCGACCTGGAAATATCATCGTTGAAATGCCATGACAACGGAAAAGGACTCATTGAAAGGATGAGGATGCCCGCATTCGACTTTGATCTCTTCACGGTTTTTGTCGATTACGGTGACGCGCCTGTAATCAAGCCCGGGACTTCCAAGAAGATAACAATCAAAATATCTCACACGCGCAGCTTCCAATCTAATCTTTCTTTCCACTGGTATTTGCCGGAAGGATGGACCGTGACTCCGTCCGCAGACGCCTATGCCCTGAGCATCCCCACCCATCTTGGCGGAAAACCGCTCAGTCTTGATTTTGAGCTCAGCGCCGGAAGGCTGAGCAAATCCATGAACAGGGCCGCTCTTGAGATCACAATCGAAGGAAGGCCTACAGTAATGCTTGTGCCGATAACCCTGCTAAATGGAAGCGTGATGAGCTGACTGTAAAACTGCGGGAAAGTTTTGTCCTGGATTATTTAAGCACAAGGGATTCATAGAGACTACCAACAGATCGGCGTTTGAGGGAACGCCGATCTCCTGATTGGTTAAAAAAATAGGTTCGTTTTCATTTTGAGTGGGTCAACACACAAAACATGAAAATAATTGAATATCCAATATCCAACACGGAATGTCCAATATCCAAGGAAATTATCGGACTTGCCCCTTTTCACCGCGTCTATGCTTTTAAATAATATTGAGCTCAGTTTATCGGTTTTTTCAAGATGGAATTAATTTTCTTCGACTGTTGAATGATTGCGTCTTTTCTTCACTTCATCGGATGGATATTCCGTGTTGGATATTGGATATTCAGTCTTTCTAATCGAGTTACCCTCTCGATCTGAGAAAGAACCAAAAAACATGAGGAAAGATTGTCTCTGTACCATTATGAGACTTTTATTAAATCTACTATTTTCCCTGGAGGAAGCTCTATTGGCTTTTTGTCCACACTGATACTGACTGTGAGAGAGCTTGGGTTGTAAGCGGTCTTCAGGTTTGCGGCGATGACAACGCGGTTTCTTGCGGTTTCATAGTCGAACAGTTCGATATTTGTGCAGTACCAGACATCTGGTTTGCCGGAAAGCGGTTTGAATATACGTTCCAGATCCGCCCAGTCACAGCCTTCACGGTCAAATTCATAGGTATGCCCCCAGATGTAGAAAACGCCCGAATAGTTTTTATTACTGTAGAGCTTTTCGAAATTTTCATTCACAGGGCAAGGATTTTTGGAATACATGTGCGCTGTGGATGCCCAGGCAAGAGGATCGACGGCTGGAAAGCAGCGTGAGTTGTACTCAGTTGTCCTTGAGTAGACGATTCCCGTCTGGCGCAGGACATTTATCACTTTTTCATCATAGGCGCCGTTTGGATAAGCCATTCCGCGGACAGGATATCCGACAAGGTCTTCCAGTGCTTTTCGGTCCTCAATGACTTCCATTGCAATCTGGGCGGCGTCAAGTTTTGTGAGGCTCGGATGTGTCACGGTATGGACGGCAACCTCATGTCCCTTGTAAAGCTCAGCGACTTCGCATGCGTCTATACGGCCGGAAGATCCCGTTGCGGGCTTTCCGGTTCGGAGAAGGGTCCCGGAATTTAAATTGAATGTTCCTTTCAGCCCCCATTCATTGAATGCTTTTACGACGCGGCGGTCCTGAACTACCCCGTCATCAAAGCTTGTCGTTACGGCAATTCTTTTTCCAAACGGAAAAGACGGTATTTCCACTCTTGACGGGACATTTTTAGAATTCATGATTTTATCTCCGGATATCTTAAGTTTTAACGTTAAAAATAAAATTTACTCAATACACTGAGATAATTTGCTCAATACTGGTAGTAAATCAATATATGGGATAGAATCAATTTAAAAATTAAAAATAAAATCATAATAATCGTTGAAAAGTGTGAAAAGCGTAATAAAATATATTAATAATTACGAAATTCGAAATAAAAAGGAGTTGTTTATGAAAATAGGATTGGTGAAGGAAATCAAGAAGGAAGAATACAGGGTCGGGCTTACACCACTTAGCGCAAAGGAGTATATCAACAACGGGCACTCTGTGATGATTGACTCTGGGGCCGGGCTTGGATCCGGATTCACGGATGAAGAATACAAGGCGCAGGGATGCCAGATTTTCACTGACAAGAAAAAGCTTTTTGACGAGGCTGATATGATTGTTAAAGTGAAGGAGCCTCTTGAATGTGAATATGATCTTTTTCATGAGGACCAGATTCTTTACACATATCTCCATCTCGCAGCGGATCTTAAACAGACAAAGGCGCTGCTGGCAAAGAAAGTCAAAGCAGTTGCCTATGAGACAGTGATGGAAAAGGACGGTTCCCTTCCTCTTCTTATTCCGATGTCACAGATCGCTGGACGTCTTTCGGTTCAGGAAGGTGCGAAATACCTTGAGAAGAGCTACGGCGGAAGGGGGATTCTCCTTGGTGGCGTACCTGGAATCAAGAAAGGTAATGTCCTGATTATCGGCGGAGGAATATCCGGCGCAAACGCATGTAAAATTGCAATTGGCATGGGTGCGGATGTCACAATAATGGACATTTCAGCAAAAAGACTTTCTGAGCTTGACGATATTTTTGGAAATTCAATAAAGACATTGTACTCCAACTCGTATAACATTGACGAGATGATCAGAACCGCAGACCTTGTCATTGGTGCAGTGCTCATTCCTGGTGCTGTGGCGCCAAAAGTCATCAAGCGTGATGACTTAAAGAAGATGAAGAAGGGATCCGTTATAGTTGATATTGCCGTGGATCAGGGTGGTTGTACGGAGACGACGCGTCCTACGGATCACAGCAATCCAACCTATATAATAGACGGGGTTGTCCATTACTGTGTTGCGAACATGCCCGGTGCCGTCAGCCTGAGTTCAACCTACGCCCTTACCAGCGTGACAAATAGGTACGGACTGATGATTGCCAACATGGGTCTTGAGAAAGCGGCCGAAGTTTCTGATGCGGTCCTGAAAGGCATCAACTGTTACAAAGGAAAGCTTACAAATAAACCTGTTGCGGAAGCGCATGGATTGAAATATGAAAGACACTAAGGAAATCTTTGACAAGACCGACAGGAAAATTATCGCCATGCTCCGCGATGACGGAAGGATGACCAACAATGAAATTGCCAGAACTCTGGAGATTTCAGAGGGAACCGTCCGTAACCGCATAAAAAAACTCACTGAAGACGGCGCGATAAAGATTACGGGTCTTGTCAATCCTGATTTCCTTCCTGAGAAGCATCTGGTGCTTCTTGAAATAAAGGTGGCGGTCAGCAAGGATTTGAAACGCATTTCCGAGAAAATATCGGAGCTGCCCGGTGTTATTTCCGTTTACATCATTACTGGCAGGATGGATATCATGGCCGAAGTTTTTGTCGAATCAAAATTCGGACTGATTGAGTTCATAGGAACCCATCTTGCCTCGGTAGAGGGCATAGCCTCTACCGAAACTCATGTCATAATGAAACACTACAACAAGTGGATTGACTCGGATAAGTTGTAACGGAGTTATGTATTGATTATTGCGGTCGGGAATCTCTGTAAAATAGCATTTCGCTTCTTGCCCCTCCATGCATCAATTTTTAAAGGGACCACTATGTTTTTATATTGCTTGCGGTATAATATCAGTAATTATACGCCATTAGATGGTATTCTTATATATAATGATGGGCAACGCTAATTTTAAAAGGATGCAATATAAAATGAAAAGATTATCAGGTATTCTTGCAGTTTCGATGGTGGTTTTGTTTATGACAGGATGTATGAGCAGCACAACTGAAAAGGTGCCGCAGCCTGGCCCGAAACAGGTTGTTTTTAAATCATGCGGGGAAGCTGCCGCAGCCATGATTGACGCAACAAAGAAAAATGATACTGACGCACTGCTCGGTATTTTCGGGGATAAGGGAATGTCTATTATTTTTTCCGGTGATCCGGTGGAAGACAAGAAACACAGAGATAAATTCGCACGCGATGCGGCTGAAAAGATGTCCATATCCTCGGTTGACGATAGGAATTTTATAGTTGTAGGAAAAAAAGACTGGAAATTTCCAGTGCCTATTGTGAGCAACGGGACGGTTTGGTTTTTTGAAACATCCGACGGGATGAACGCTCTTCTGAACCGTCGCATCGGAATGAATGAAATCAGCACCATAAAAACCTGCAGGGAATTTGTAAAAGCGCAAAAGGAATTCTCATATATGGAGAGCGCAGATGTGAATGTTCCCGTTTTTGCGGCCAAAGTTACGAGTGGTAAAGGCAAAAATAGCGGCCTGTACTGGGAGGACGATGGTAATGGTCCAAGCCCTCTAGGTCCATTGCTTGCCGCCTCGGCAACAGATCAAGCTGATAAGAGCCTGACAACTCCGTATAATGGATATTTATTCAAGGTTCTCCTTGCTCAGGGCGAGTCAGCGCCTGGCGGAAAAATAAAGTATTCAACAGTGGACGAATCAGCGCCTGGCGGAAAAGCAGATCGTATAACTGGGGGAGGCATGACCAGGGGATTCGCACTTGTAGCATATCCGGTTAAATACGGGGAAACCGGAATATTGACATTTATCGTAAGCCACCATGGAACCATATATGGCAAAAATCTTGGAGACAAAACCCCTGAAATGGTGCCTTCCCTAAATGAGTATAGTGTCGATGACACATGGACCCCTGCATCCGGGGAGTGAGGTAATTGCTATCATTATCTCTCAAGAAAATAAACATAACTGATTTCGATCTTGATGACAAGGTGAAAAGAATCATCGGCAGGCAAAGGCCAGAGAATTGGAACAAAACTGGGCTCAGCAGGGAATATTATCTTGGCTTGATGGAAATAATCGTTGCTAACGCTGCCAGATGGATCGATGATAACGGCGCAGTAATAGACCCATATTATAAGAAGGAATGGGCGCAGACAACACCTAGGTTTGTTTCGTCCGCATCCATCCTGTTATCCTTCGGAAGAATCCCCGAATTAAAGGAAATTGTCAATAGATCTATGACCTATTCCTGCAAGCGGCTGGCTTCTGGACAAGCTGAAAGCCCTGACTTCTGGATGAGGGAGCTTGTTACTGCTTACACCTGTCTTTCTAAATTAGCCGACAAGGAACTTGTCGACGAATGGCGCGGAACTCTTGGGAATATCGCAGCGGAAAAGACAAACAAGGTTATTAGCGTAGATGGCAGCAGGCTTGCTGAACTCCATAACTGGGCGATATATGGTGCGGCCGGCGAGTCTATGAAGGAGTCTGCAGGAATAGAACCTGACGACAGGGAGCTTCTCTGGGGAAATAAATTTTTCGACAAATATATCGCCGCCCAATTCAGCCACTTCAATTCATTTGGGATGTACAGGGATCCTGGAGATCCGATAACATACGACATTACAACCAGGCTTCAGCTGGCTGCTGCGTTATGGTATGGGTACGATGGAAAACTTAAGCCTCATGTTGATGAACTGCTGCGCAGAGGAGGATTTACCACACTGCTATTTGTTTCGCCTGAGGGTTATGCGCCTTTCGGCGGAAGATCCGGACAGTTTAATTTTCAGGAAGGAATAATTTCAGCCCTCTGCGAGATCGAAGCTGGAAGATGCAGGCACAGCGACCCCAGGCTTGCGGGAGCATTCAAAAGACAGGCACACATGTCGGCAAAATCTGTTGAAAGATGGCTGAAGAACATGTCACCTCTCCGCCACATTAAAAACGGTTTCCCGGCTGAATCCCTTCACGGCACAGATGCATACGGGCAATATTCTGTTTACAGCCTTTTCAACGCTTCAGTGCTTGGACTTGCCGCGCTTTTCGCAGATGACAATATTGAAGAAGCTCCGTGTCCGTCGGAAATCGGCGGATATATCCTGGAAATAGCATCTTCATTCCATAAGATTTTCGCCACATGCAAGAATACGCATATTGAGATTGACACCTGTGCGGACAGGCATTATGATGCAACAGGTCTCGGGCGTTTCCAGGCGGAAGGAATTCCTGCGGAACTTGGTATGAGTATGCCGTTCACATCGACACCAAAATTCAGATTGGATGAAAGACTTATCCCGGATGAAATGATTTCAATCTGTCCGTCCTGGCAGGTTTCAGGAAAATGGATATCTCTTGCATCTCTTTCAGAAGGATTGACAAGTTCAGTTGAAATAATCAGGGAGGAGTCGGAACAGATTGAATTCATAGTCAAATACTTTCATGCAGATTCAAAGTCAGAAATCACTGAAAGATACCAGCTTGCGAAAAACAAGCTGACGGTAAAATCAAGTGTATTCGTAAATGGTGCAAGAATAGAAAAAATAAAATTCATGGTGCCTCTGCTGGTCAGCGATGGGGTTAGCAGGTCGGAGATAACACGGAAGACCAATTCAGTACAGGTTGTATACCATGGAATGACTTATCAAATTTCCTTTGCCGGCAAAATCAAGGCTGAAATCATCGACCATGAATTCGCAAACAGGAATGGGATCTACAAGCTGCTGGTGCTTGAGAAATCAGGCAATGAAATAGAAACTATACTGTCTTTTTCCGGCTGCTGATATTCAACAACTTTTAGTTTTATCTTCAAGTTCAAGCTTCTGGCCGGAGGCATGCATTACCACCCTGAATTTTCTCTTCTTCATCAAGGCAAAGCCCTTGCCTGATGTCTTTGAGGCGATGGAAAGTTTTCCTCCATTCCTTGACAGTGTGATTTCAGTTTGGAGATATTTTCCTTTCCGGTAATCGGTTGTCTCACCATCGTCCTCCATCAGATGGGACTTGAATGTGCCAGATTCGGCAGGTGCAAAAACATGGAGTTCAATTTCATCCGGTCTTAGTCCAAGGGTTGAATCAATATCCTTTGAAAGCATGGGAATGACCGCACCTGCCCTTACAAAAAGAGGAATAATGTCGAGAGGAGCATTGACATTGACGGTCTTTCCGCCCCTGAGCATTTTACCTGTCCAGAAATCATACCAGCCCCCTTTGGGCAGATATACCTTTCTGGATTTCAAACCCTTCTTATAAATGGGAGCGACAAGCATATCCGGACCGAACATATATTGATCATCCGTTTCGTATGTTCTGCCATCAGCCTGGAAATAATATGAGAGAGGGGCCATGATCGGAGTTCCGTTCCTGGAGGATTCGGCAAAAGCCGTGTATATGTAGGGAAGGAGCTTGTAGCGCAGCTTTACGGCCTTGCGGTATACGTCCGTAACCTTTCCTCCCATTTCCCAGGGTTCCTGTCCCTGCTTGTCAGCATTGTGGTTTCTGCAGAAAGGCGTCAGGGCCGCATACATTATCCATCTTGCCAGAAGTTCCGGATTGCATGACTGGGCAAAACCTCCAATATCTGAACCGACAAAAGGCTGCCCTGAAAGACTGAGTCCGGTAGACATTGGAATACTCTGCCAGAGATGTTCCCATCTTGAAAAATTGTCGCCGAGCCAGTTTGCGGCATAGCGCTGGATGCCTGAAGCACCGGCCCTGCTTAAAATGAAAGGCCGTTTCCCGGGGAATGCCTTTTCAAGACCTTCCTTTGTAGCCATAGCCATCAGGGTGGCATATTCATTATGGAAGCGCTCATGTGGATATTTTTCTCCGTCGAAATCAAATCTCATGTCGGATATGTCGGAATCCTTTGAAGCAGGTTCGTTCATGTCGTTCCAGATTGCGGCAAGTCCGTTTTTCTTCGCATGTTCCCCGTTCAGCCTGCCCCACCATTTTCTTGTTTTCTCCTGTGTGAAGTCAGGAAATACCGTCTGTCCTGGCCACACCCGACCCATGAAAAGATTACCGTTTGCGCATCTGCAGAAATGCTTGCCTTTGATTCCCTCCCTGCATGCGTCGTATGATGGGTCATACTTGACGCCGGGATCGACAATCGTTATCATCCTGAAACCTTTTTCAAGCATTTCATCTGAAAGTCTCTTCATATCCGGAAATCTTTCACGGTTCCAGGTGAAAACCCTGTATCCGTCCATGTAGTCGATATCCAACCATAGAGTGTCGCATGGTATACCCAGAGTCCTGTATCTGTCGGCAAGATCCCTTACATCCTTTTCAGTGTAAACTTTCCATCTGCACTGGTGATGTCCGAGCGCCCACAGAGGAGGGAGTTCCATCCTTCCTGTAATAGCCGAATATCCTTCAAGTATTGATTTCATGGAAGGGCCGCTGAAAATATAAAGAGTGAGCTGCCCGCCGTTGAATTCAACGGTGCAGTTGTCCCTACCGTCGAAATCGAAATATCCCCTGAACGGATTGTCGAAGAAGAAGCCTGATGCTGCAAACTTATCCTTGCGTGAAACTTTATAGTAAAAAGGAATTGACATGTAATAGGGGTCGAATGACTGGCTCGATGGATCCCTGGCCGGATCTCCATTCTTTGCTTCGGGAATGACATCTGAGCTTGATTCAGGAGCCAGGATGTCGGTGTTCCACATCTGGTACTTTCTCCCGGACTTGTCAATGCCACCGGTTTTTTCGCCGAGACCGAGGAATATGTCTTCGGGATTCTTCTTCATCTTGAAGAGCCAACCGGAATTCATGCTGAGATATGGCTCCTCCTTGAAGTTCCTCCAATCGAACCCTTCAAAGACGAGGGTGCCATTTGTGCGGACTGCACGGATATTGAAGGGATTCTTGTTGATGAAGACCTTAATTTCCCGGCTTTCTAAGACAATCTGGCCTTCATCCAGGATGGTTTTCAGCGGAATTTTTGCAGCAGATATCTTTATTGATGAACAGCTGGGTTTCTCTTCAAAAATTCCAGCCTGGGATATCTTAATCCTGAAAAGGTCTTCCTTTAAAAACTCTATCTGGATATTTTCATTCTCATAGGTAAGGTTAATCCCGTTAGATGCCCTGGAAGACGATTTGAATGTTCCAAGCCCGTTGGCAAAAGCTGTCTTCATCCTGTAATACATTAAATTACTCCTGTATTAATCAAAATATCCTTTTGCCCGAACATGATCATTTCCCTATGATTGTGCAGCAAGTTACGCGTCCTTTTTTCACAGGATGATTTTGATTTCATTAATATTCTCTTCGGACGGTTTCACGAGTTGACCTTTATGCGGTTTGGAATTCCGTGACTGTGGAGGGATATCTGTTGATTCGCGGACTAAAGTTATGCTATATTCCCGATTCCTGAATATCCTTTTAATTTTTATATCCTGTAATTCGTCGGGAAGGCAGGGATTTATGAACAGCCCATGCAGTTCGGGGCGTATCCCGAGGATGAACTGTGTAACTGCAACATACATCCAGCTTGCTGTTCCTGTTAACCAGCTTATGCCCGCCCTGCCAAAATTCCCGCTGTCAGGACCGACAATTGAGGACACGTAAACATACGGCTCACGTCCATAGTGGCTGGCCCCGTACTTCGAGATTATGTTTTCAGGCATCAGTTGTTTATAATATTTAAAAGCTCGTTCTCCATTCCCCAGGATGCACTCCGCGATTATCGCCCATGTATTGGCATGGCAGAATATGCCTCCGTTCTCTCCGATTCCCGGATTGGAGCCCTTGGGTGGATCTCCCGGTTCTGGAAATCCGCGGAAAGAAGGGGAAACGAGCCTGATGCCGCAGTCAGTGTCGAGATGTTTTGAAACGCTATCCATTGCAATAAGCCCGCGATCGAAATCCGCAACTCCGGACATGACCGCCCACACCTGTGACTCCAGATAAATCCGTCCCTGCTTGTTTGATGCGCTGCCAACCGGTTTGCCATTTCTTAAAATCAAGCGTTTATACCATAGACCATCCCATGCCAGTTCGGAATTGAGAATTTCCGTAATCTCACCCATTACCGAGCAGCACCATTCGGCATCATCGGATTTTTCCTTCATTTTCGCCATCTCGAGGAGTTTTCTGCACGCGAATACCAATTGCATTCCAAGCATGACGCTTTCAGCCTTCTCATCTTCAAAGAGCGCAAGTCCATCATTCCAGTCCGCATGAAACAAAAGAGGCAACCCGTTCCCCCCCCTGTTCATGTAGATGCTTTTCAGACCGGCAAGGATATGCCCATATATCGTAGCATCACCGCCATCCCTGAACGGCACAACTTTGTCCAGGAATGAAACATCTCCGGTTTCAGCTATCAAATTTTCAATGGAGTGGGCCATCCATACAGGATTGTCCGAACGATGCGGCAGTTCGGTGGTTTTCCTTTGCGTATTTGGGAAAAAGCTCATGCATCCGCTGCCATCGTTCCTCTGTTCCCGCAATATCTCCAGTATTTTTTCTTCGGCGAATTCCGGATCAATGTTTGCAATGGCAAGAGCGTCTTGCATGGAATCCCTGAAACGTAGGCCGTCAGTACCCATATGGTCCGTTGAAATTATCCTGCAGTGCTGGAGGGCCGTCATTGCATTGAATGGATTCCATGTGTTGACAAAGCTGTCCATGTTGCGATTACCGGTTGCAGCATGGAACCCTCCAAGCCTGTCATTCCAGAATCTGCGAATCTCGCTGAAGACACTGTTTATAACCGCCCGGCTCCTATATTTTACTGTCAGAGCGTCAACTTTTTCCGGCTTATCCGTTATTATGAATAAAAAAGAGAATTCCTTCGATTCGGAAGGCTCAAGCCTGACATCCACCCCTAGAGTTCCGCAGGCATGCCCTCCGTCAGGAAGTTCGGAATTGGATAATTCATGTCCTGGCAGGAGGGATTCAGGAGCTCCATAATGTCCGGTGATGCCAAGGAAAGCGTTTCTGGAACAATCATAGCCGGATATATCGCCCGTACAGGCGAATGCCATGCTTGGACAGTCGGGCGCTTCAAAAACATGATAATCATATTTGATGGCCGAACAGCTGCTGTCAAATACAAGGGAGAACTGGTTTTTCAAATAACACCAGCCAAGGGCTTCACGGAGAAATTCAAGGAGTCCGAACTCAAGGAAGGAGACAACTTGAATACTAATGTCTTCTTTTGATGTATTGGAAACCTTTACATCCCAAACCATGACATCATCCGACTGACTTACTCCATATTTAAGATCAATCCTTACACCATCCTTGACAGCCGTGAAGGATGTTATTCCCGGCTCATGGGAACACTGGAAGGAGTCAAGTTCAGTACAGCACGGAGCGAAATGAGGGTTCCATGTATTTCCAGTTTTCCGATCCCTGATATATATGTAGAAGCCAGGGCGGTCCCCTGGGGCGGCAGTATAGTGATATCGAGTGATACGGCGGGAATAAGGCTCCAGGAACCAGAGCACGCCCCCGGCATTATGGCTTATGAAAGCATTGAGCCTCCTGTTTCCAAGATAGTTTATCCAGGGATTGGGAAGCGTATGCTCATTAAGAACAAAAGATCTGTTGTCGTCGTCAAAATGATATTTTAAACTGTCCATAGTTAAAAAATCAGATCTTCGCGCAGAAGTTCCTGATTCTTTCGGCAGATTTTTCTATGGTCTGTTCGGAACATGCGTAGGACATTCTTATATGGCCTTCGGCACCGAACGGCTGTCCGGGAATAACCGCTGTTTTTGTTTCAGCAAGAAGTTTTCCGCAGAAGTCCCAGGAATTGAGGCCGTATGACGAAACATCGCAGAAAAGATAGAAAGCTCCCTGCGGCCTGATGCATTTCACACCGGGGATGGACGAGAACAGGTTGTAAATAAGATCCCTGCGTTTAGCAAAGGCCTGTCTCATCGTCTCAACAGGAGTCTGATCTCCCTTAAGGGCGGCAAGTGCGCCGAACTGGGCGAAGGTTGTTGGATTTGACGTGGTGTTGCTCTGAAGCGCGCAAATGCGGTCGGTAAGCCATTTCGGGGCTGCAAGATAGCCGAGGCGCCAGCCAGTCATGGAATAGGCTTTGCTAAATCCGTTCACTGTAACCGTAAGATCGGCGATCTCCTGCGAGAAGGATGCGATGCTCACATGCGGGAAAGCCGCATCGTATGTGAGTTTCTCGTAAATCTCGTCGGATAGGATCATGAAATTTTTCTTTACTGCGATCTTCGCAATTTTCTCGAGGGTCTCCCTTCTGTAAACTGCGCCGGTGGGATTGCTTGGCGAGTTGAGGATAAGCAGTTTTGTCTTCGAATTTACGGCAGCTTTGAGTTCGTCCGGATCCAGTTCGTAATTGTTGCCGGCCTTGCACGGGATAATTACGGGTTTGGCACCGCTGGACTTGATCATTTCGGTATAGCTAACCCAGTAGGGGGCCGGGAGAATCACTTCATCGCCTTTCCCGCAGAGGGCGGCTATCGCTGTGAAAATGCTGAATTTCGCTCCTGGTGCGACAACGATCTGATCGGCCTTGCAGGGGACATTGTTTTCCCTGTTGAGTTTTTCGGCGCATGCCTCTCTGAGATCAGGTCTTCCACTTTCAGGAGTATATTTGGTTTCTCCCTTTTTCAAAGCTTCAATTGCGGCGTTCTTGATATGTTCAGGAGTGTCAAAGTCGGGTTCGCCTGCGCAGAGACTTAAAATATCCTCTCCAGCCGCCTTCATTGCCTTTGCTTTTGCAGTGATTGAAAGAGTCGCGGACAATTCGAGGCTGCCCATTGTGCCTTTGGTGATTTTCAGATCTTTCATTTATACCCTTTCTCCGCTAAGAACTCCTTGATTATCCTGCTCAGGTTGTTTTCCTGGATTTTAATTATTCCCATTTCCCTCTGGGCGTTTTCCGGCGAATCGGAAGCATGTGCGGTGTTCACCATGACATCCTGTCCATATTCTTTTCTAATCGTACCGCTCGGAGCTTTTGTAGGGTCAGTGGGACCGAGAACGTCGCGGATTTTTTTAACAGCTTTCTTGCCTTCATAGACAAGGACCATTGTTTTCACAAGACCGGGGTCGTTGATTTTATTTTTCGGGCAGGTGTCTGGTCTGACTCCTGACATGAATTCGACTATCTGGAAGAACTGGTCGTCTGCGAAAGGAACTCCCGCAACTTCAGAAAGTTGTGAAGAAGCGTTTTCACCGAGTTTAACTTTGAATTCCTTTTCAATCATTTCCTTGATCTTGTCGCCTATTTTCGGGGCGAGTTTCTCCCTCAGGACACCTTGGACAGGTCCATAGAATTCAAGCGCATCGGCAACAGACATCTGATAGATCTTTGTACCTATTATCCTCAGTCCGGTTCTGCTGAACATGTCGATGATATTGCCAGGTTTCGAACTAGGATAGCGCCAGTTGTCCGGTTTAATGATCACTAGTGTTCGTTCAAGATCGGTATTGTCATCATAGTGGAGATCGGCAATATTCTCCTGTTTTTCTGCGAAGTCCGCAAAAAGCTTCAGTTTTTCAAAGGCGAATTCCTGGTCAGGCGGGAGAAGTACGGCAGGTTCGAAATATTTCAGACTGCCGTCCCTGTCGAAGACAAGATCAGCATAAGTGTCGCGTACAGTTTCACCGGTGATCCTCATTTCTCCGGCACCTCTTGATTCCGGTGAGAGTCTTCCGGCGATAGTATAAAGCTTTGAACAAGCGTTCTCCCCTTTGAAAAGCAACATAAGTACGCGGCGTTTGGTGCCGTCTTCCGAGGGCATGAAGTTGTTCAGGACATAATCCGAAATGATATCGGCGGCTTTTGAAGAAACTGTCTTCTTCAGGAGCTCTGCGTACTTCTCGGTCAATTCACGTGTCGGAGTGAGCATTTGCGCGGCCACGAGCTCGAGATCTGTTCTTGCGAGAAGACGTGCTATCACTCCTCCTGTGCGGGATTTCAAAATAGTGTATGGTGTGATGAGAATATAGGAAAGTTCCAAAGCCACAATAACCTCCGTGTTATAAATTTGACAAATCTGAATATCCAATATCCAACAAGGAAAGTCCAAAGTCCAAGTTAACAGAATTCCGATGGAAATTGGAAATTGAGTGTTGGATATTCAAAATCATAAATTCTTTTATGTTAAATTATTCAAGGGGTGAGGTGGTCTACGCGGTCAGGCGTTCCTTGCCCTGTTCCTTGTTTTTCTGTTTCTTCTTCAGTATAGGGGGAGCCCCTTTAACAGTTTCCTCAGTGATTATGCATTCGATTATATCGGTCTGAGATGGAACCGAATACATTATTTCAAGCATGAGCTCTTCAAGGATTGATCTCAAACCACGTGCGCCGGTCCCCTTTGAAACGGCCTTGTCTGCAAGTGCCGAAAGAGCGTCGGTTTCAAAAATCAGTTTTACCTTTTCCATTTCCATGAGTTTTATATACTGTTTTATGAGCGCATTCCTTGGCTCAGTCAATATTCTCACCAGATCTTCTTTCCTGAGGGCTGAAAGTTCGGTGACTACAGGGATTCTTCCGATGAATTCTGGAATGAATCCGAACTTTATGAAATCTTCAGGCTCCGTGAGCTGGAGGATTTCTTCGCTGGTCACTGAAACCGGTTTCTTATTATCCTCCTCCATCTGCCTGAATCCGAGGATATGTTTGCCGACTCTTCTGCGCACCATCTTGTCGAGTCCGACAAAGGCGCCACCGCATATGAAGAGTATGTTCGATGTGTCTACCTGTATGAATTCCTGATGCGGATGCTTGCGTCCGCCTTTAGGAGGGATGTTTGCGATAGTGCCTTCAAGTATTTTCAACAGAGCCTGCTGTACGCCTTCCCCGGATACGTCCCGGGTGATGGATACGTTTTCGGTTTTCCTTGCTATCTTGTCTATTTCATCAATGTAGACAATTCCAATCTGGGCCTTTTGTACATCGTAGTTGGCGGCCTGAAGCAGGCGAAGTATGATGTTCTCAACATCTTCTCCTACGTATCCTGCTTCCGTAACGGTTGTAGCGTCGGAAATGCTGAACGGCACGTCGAGGAGTTTTGCAAGGGTCTTAGCGAGAAGGGTTTTTCCAGAGCCGGTAGGCCCCATGAGAAGGACATTGCTCTTTTCTATTTCAACATCGCCTTCAGCCCCGTCAAATGCCGATTTGTTCTTCTGGCATACAAGTCGTTTGTAATGGTTGTGAACGGCCACGGAAAGAACCTTTTTGGCATGTTCCTGTCCTATAACATATTTGTCTAGATCCTCCTTTATCCTCTGTGGATTCGGGATTTTAAGCTGGGGTATGCTCTGTGCAGTTTTCTTTTCAGCGGGGTTCTCCTCCTGTTTGTACATGCCCGTGCATATTTCTATGCAGTTCCTGCAGATTGTCGAACCGGATGGGCTTGAAACGAGAGCCCCCACTTTTTCAGCCTGCTGTCCGCAGAAGGAGCAGCGTGTCTTGCTAGGGTTTGTGCGTTTTTCATTCATAATGGTTGTTTATTTCCTGACAAATACATGGTCTACAATTCCGTATTCCTTCGCCTCTTTGGCTGACATGAAGAAATCACGATCACAGTCTATGGCGATCTTCTCCAGGCTCTGGCCGGAATGTTCCGCCAATATTCCCTGTAGGATTTCGCGGAGCCTTGTGATTTCCTTTGCCTGGATGTTAATGTCTGAAGCTGAACCTTCGGCTCCGCCCCACGGCTGGTGAATCATTATCCTCGAGTTGGGAAGTGCATATCGTTTCCCCGCAGTTCCAGCGCAGAGAAGAACAGCTCCCATGCTGCTGGCCTGCCCGAGACAGTAGGTTTTAATCCCGCAGGTCAGTATTTTCATAGTGTCATAAATAGCGAGGCCGGCGGTTACTGAACCTCCGGGGGAGTTTATGTACAGATCGATATCCTTCTTGGGATCTTCGGATTGGAGGAAGAGAAGCTGGGCTACGATCAGATTGGCTATATTGTCATCGACAGGTGTGCCAAGCAGTATGATCCTGTCTTTCAACAGGCGTGAATATATATCATACCCTCTCTCACCCTGTCCGGTCTGTTCAACCACCATGGGGACAAGTACTGACATTGATTAATCTCCTTATATTATATTAGGTGAATTAGGCAGCCGTGGGCTGCGGTTAAAAGTAATCAGCTATCAGTTTAAATCCAAATATGCCTTACTGGTTACCGGTGACTGACCACTGACGACTATAAAATTTATGCTGGTTTCGAAGTGTCCGCATTTTTAATTAGGAAATCCGTGACTTTAGCCATCAGCATGTCCATATGCAGGTCTTCCATGCCGCCGGATGAATCGAGCTGGTTCCTGAATTCCTGCTCCTTTACACCGTAATATTTGCTGATGCCGCTGATATGGCTGTCCATCTCGTCTTTTTCAATGGATATTTTTTCAGCCTGGGCGATTTTACGAAGCACAAAATATCTGCGCATCCTTTCTGCGGCTGTTTTTTTAGCCTCTGCAAGATGTTTGTCCTTTTCGGTTTTAAACTTCTCCACATCGGACTCTTTTTTCACTTCCCTTGTCGCGATATGGCGGAACTCCTTGTTTTCAGCTTCCGATAGGACTGCGGGTGGAAGCGGGAATTCACCTGCCTCTGCGATGATTTTGTCGAGTATGTGTTTTTTAGCTTCGGTTTCCGACTTTTGTTTCTCTTGGAATTCAAGGCTGGACTTGAGTCTTTCACGAAGCTCATTCATGTCTTTTGCATTGACTCTCTTTACAAGATCTTCATCAGAGCTTATAGGGACCCTTCTCTGTATTTCAATGGTCTTGATACTATATTTGACCTTTTTGCCGGCAACTTGGGTTTCCTTGAAATCATCGGGGAACTGGGAGATGAGCTCATAATCTTTACCGGTGACGGCGCCTTCCAGAACCTTGTTGATCCCTGGGATTATTTCCGGATCTGAAATCCAAGCCCAAGTCTCTGGAGTTTCAAGAAGAAGCTTGAGCCTGCTGTCAGCACCTTCCGGAATTACAAAATCGGACTTGTATGAAACCTTAACCATGTCTCCCTTGACCGCAGGCCCTTCAACTTTGCTGAAGTCGCCATACATCTCGCGGAGGTTTTTCAACTCTTCGTCAATTCTGCTTTCCTCTACTTTAACTTCCGGAACCGTTATCTTAATGCCCTTGTATGATCCTAGCTGTATTTCAGGGGAGATATTGAAGACTATTGTGAAGCTGTATTCCTTTCCGACCTCGAGTTTTTCTGGCTGGGCCTGGGGAAAGGTGTAGCTGATGACATCGAATTTCTCATCAGATGATATTTTTTCAAAAGCCGCACTGAAAAAATTCTTGACAGTTTCAGCCTCTATTCGTGGAAGGAAACGGTTCTTTATAAGGGAGAGCGGAGTTTTTCCAGCCCTGAATCCAGGAACCTGTGCGAATTTAGAAAATTCCTTCAGCATGGAATCAGTTTCACTTTTAACCGCTTCGACGGGAACTGTGAACTTGACACTTTTTACGCATGGTTCTGAGCCGCTCACTTCGGTTTTTATCAGATCTTTGAGAGTTTCTTTGCTTGCTGTCATGTTATTTTTCAATCCTATGCTATCTTTTTGTTTATATTCGGCATTGGAAAAACGACACGATTACACAGGCCTTGTTCAGGCTGTGTAACCGTATTAAAATTCAAAGAACGTGTATTTTATCACATAAACTATTAAATTCCAGTAACTTTGAATAAGGATTTCAATAATTTAGGAAACCCTAAAAATCAGAGGTTCCTTCAATATTACATAACGATAAGAAGACGGAATTAAAAAAATAAAATTATTTTTGACTTTTAACTGCTTTCAAAGTATATTTATTTTTTTAAATTAAACAAGCAAACTATATCTATTGGGTTTTTCTATAATGGCAGGCGTACCTAAATTAATCATATTATCAGAGCAATTCCGTGGGAAAAGCTTTGATTTGACAGGTGAAAAGTATTCTGTAGGCCGTATTGACCAGAGGGAGATATGCATCAAGGATCCCACTGTCAGCACATATCACTGCGAGTTCATTAAAAAAGGGAACACCTACATCCTCAAGGATTGTGGCAGTACCAATGGAACCCGTATAAACAATATCCCCATATCGGGAGAGCAGGAGCTTCAGAGCAGCGACATCCTTCAGATTGGCGGTGTTGAAATCCTTTACGACTGCGAAGATAAAAGTGTTACGACTGCTATCAAGACCCAGACCGGAATAAACCTCCAGGGCGCTCAGGTCGGGATATCAACGATAAAGGAAATGGCCAACTTCTCTCCTTTCGCATCTGATAAGAAAAAGAATGCTAAAAACCAGAAAATCATGATAATATTTGTAGTTGTTCTTGTTCTGGTTATTATTGCACTGCTTGCCTATCTGAGCAAAATAATGTTTTTAAACAAGTCCACCAGTCAGCCACCCCGCACCGAGATTTTACAGCTATCCGATAAGGTGGTTTAGCTGTGAAAATTTGGATTTAGCCCCGATGCCTTTGGAGATAATCTCCTTCGGCTCATTATATTGTCACCCGGAGAATTTACCATGAACGAAAACAACAGCAAGAATATTAATAAGGACGAATATAAGAAAGAGGAGAAGAAGAAGAAACCCGGAATTCAGCCGGTGAAGAAAGCTCCTCAGATGGCCATATTCGTCTGGCTCCTTATTTTCCTCTCTCTCGGAATTCTTTTCGCCTACAATCACAACAAGAAAGATTTCGCAGAGTGGGATCAGTCAGTTTTTGAGAAGGAACTTGTTGCTGGAAACATACTGACAGTCAACCTTTCCCCGGAAAACGACAGGGTCTATTACGTTGAAGGCAAATACAAGGCGGCTTCTTCCGTAAAAGACGCCCCCCAGACTGAAAGCGGTGAATACCTCTACAAGTCAAAGGTTGTATATACCGAAAAACTCGATGACATGCTCAGAGCCAATTCCGTAATAGTGAGGAAAATTGACAACAAGGATCCCTGGCTCAAGAGTCTTGTACTCACAATACTTCCGATAATCATACTGGTCGGACTCCTGTATTTCCTTTTTTCAAGGCAGATAAAAATGGCAGGCAAGGGCGCCATGCAGTTTGGAAAGAGTAAGGCGAGGATGATTCTGCCAAGTGACAAGAAAGTCACTTTTAACGACGTTGCCGGAGCTGATGAGGCCAAGGAGGAGACAAAGGAAATCATTGACTTCCTCAAGGACCCCCTGAAATTCAAAATGGTCGGCGGAAGGATTCCCAAAGGTGCGCTTCTCATGGGGCCTCCGGGAACAGGCAAAACGCTCTTGGCAAAAGCGATTGCCGGAGAGGCTGAAGTACCGTTTTTCTCTATAAGCGGCTCAGATTTTGTTGAAATGTTCGTAGGTGTAGGTGCAAGCAGGGTCCGCGACATGTTTGAACAGGCCAGGCGCTACGCCCCATGCCTAATTTTCATAGACGAGATCGACGCAGTCGGACGCTCTCGTTTTTCAGGTATCGGCGGCGGCCACGATGAAAGGGAACAGACTCTCAATGCCCTCCTTGTTGAAATGGATGGATTGGAAACACAGGAAGGTGTTATAATTCTAGCGGCTACAAACAGACCGGATGTTCTTGACCCGGCCCTTCTGAGACCAGGACGCTTTGACAGACAGGTTGTCCTTGATCTTCCGGATATAAAAGGAAGAAGGCAGATTCTGGATGTCCATTCAAAGAATATAAAAGTTGAACCAGATGTGAATCTTGATGTAATAGCCAGGGGAACCCCCGGATTCAGCGGTGCGGATCTCGCAAATCTTATCAACGAGGCGGCTCTTCTTGCCGCAAGACTCGACAAGAAAGCCGCAGGAATGTCTGAACTGGAGGAGGCTAGGGACAAAGTCAGGTGGGGAAGGGAACGCAAAAGCAGGAAAATCAGCGAGAATGAAAGGAAGATCACGGCTTACCACGAAGCCGGACATACCCTAGTTTCACTTTCATGTCCTAAAAGCATGCCGATACACAAGGTTACAATCATACCCAGGGGCATGGCATATCTTGGCGCAACAATGCATCTTCCCGAAGAGGACCGCTATACGCAGAGCAGAACTGAACTTGTTGAGGAGCTTGCCGTATTGATGGGCGGAAGGTCGGCCGAGCAGATTATCTTCAACGATATAACGAGCGGTGCCGCTTCTGATATCGAACAGGCAACTAAGATTGCAAAACTGATGGTCTGCACATTCGGAATGAGTTCTAAGATGGGTACGATGCAGTACGGCAGCCGCGAAGGGAATATTTATCTTGGCAGAGATATTGGCAAATCTGACGGATTCAGCGAAGAGACGTCCAGGGAAATAGACCTGGAAATAAAATTACTTATTGATAATGCCAAAAAACGCGCTGATACGATTCTCTCTGAAAACAGGGCTAAACTCGATATTCTCGCAAATAAGCTTCTGGAAGTGGAAACTCTTGACGGTCCGGAAGTCAGAAAACTTCTGGGTTTTGAGGAGAAGAAAGTTCCAGCAGTTGCCGCCCCAGAAGTTAAGACTGCCGAAGCTAAACCTGAAGAAAATAAAACGGTTTAACTTATATTATGATAAAAACTGCAATAATAGGTGTTTCCGGTTTTGGTGGCGTCCATTACAATGACCTCATTCTTTACCAGGGGAAAGGGCTTCTTGAAATAAGCGCCGCAACGATTATAAACCAGGATGAAGAAGCTGAGAAGTGCGCGAAGCTGCGCTCAGTCGGCTGCAAAATCTATACTGACTACATTCAGATGCTAAGTGATTTCAGGGGCAAGATCGACATCTGCTTCATCCCCACAGGCATACCTCTGCACAAACCGATGACTATTGCCGCCATGGAATCAGGGGCGAATGTTTTTGTGGAAAAACCCTTGGCCGCCACCATCCAGGAAGTGAACGACATGAAAAAAGTTCAGATTTCCTCAGGTAAATTCGCAGCCGTGGGATATCAGACAATGTATACCCCGGAAATCATGCAGGTGAAAAAGACCTTATGCTCCGGAAAACTTGGCAAAATAAAATCCATCAAATGTTGCGCCCTCTGGCCGAGGGAGGAATCGTATTACAACAGGAACAACTGGGCAGGGAAGCTGAAAATCAAAGGCGACACGTGGGTATTGGATTCGCCCTTCAACAACGCCCTTGCACATCAGCTCAACCAGATTTGTTTTTTCGCCGGAAAAGAAGTTGCGAAATCCGCAGAAATCAAATCCATTCAGGCTGAACTCTACCGCGGAAACAAGATTGAAAGCACTGATACCGCCTGCATGAGGATAACAACAATTGATGATATCCCGCTTTATTTCATTGTGACACATGCATGTGAAACTTCATTCGGCCCGGAACTGGTCATCACCGGCGAAAAAGGCGAAATAAAATGGAACATGGAGAAGACGAGCATAACCATATCTGGAAAGACCGAGGAGATGGTCTCTCAGAACGGGAAGCAGATGCGGGAATCCGTTATGGACAAACTCATATCGAGGGTAAGCGATAAAAGTATTTTCATATGCGACCTGGATATTGCCGGAACCCAGACACTTTGCGCGAACGGGGCCCATGATTCCTCCGAGATACACCAGATTGACAGCAATCTCCTTCATTCCATAACAGTGGGAAAGGCTCCGGCCGAAAAATCCATCCAGCATGTAATCAATGGAATAGACGCCGTTGTCTTTGAATCGTTTGAAAAAGAAAAACTTTTCAGCGAATTAGGCGTCCCATGGGCCGTCAAAGGCAAAGTTGTCCACCTGACAAACTACAATCATTTCCCTTCCGTATTATCTTGAGGTATAGGGATTTCAAAGTTTCCAATAGATTCCAAGTGGCCAAGTTTTAAAGAAAAAGACACGCTAAAGCCGTGAACTCCAACTAATTTCAATT
>CAZION010000068.1:29969-31353 GCA_964540865.1 uncultured Victivallis sp. | reverse complement strand
GATATCTGCTGCGCAAACCAGGCAATTGAACTGCCTGAGTTCCTCCTGAAATTAAAGCATGAGAAGAAAATATCAGAGGCGGTGTTTAATAAAATAGCCAAGGGGAATGCCTTAAAACTTCTTGGCTTATTTTAATTTCAGTCGCTTTTAAATGCTATCCGCTATTGTCTTTACAGGCAATATAGTTGTTTTTACATTCGGATTTCACCTGAATGCATCCCACATTATTTGATAACCACCTTGTTCAAAGTTTCTTTTGCCATCATTTCCGGGTCTGGCTCTGCGCCTATTCCTGGAGCGTCGAGGGCTCTGAACTTTGCAGGTGCGGAATGCAGCATTTCAGGTTTGCCCAAATCCCGTCGGAAGAATCTGCTCGTGGGGAAGATGTCGCATGGGTATTTGATGTTTGGCAGAGAGGACAGCGCGATGATGAAATTGCCGCCGACCGATGATTCCAGCATGCTGCCGACCCAGCAGGGGATGCCTGCCTTTGCGGCGATATCGTTTATTTCCAGGAGGTTGGTGATGCCGCCGACACGGGCAGGTTTTAGGTTTATCCAGCCGCAGGCTTTAATCTGGATCGCTTTCCTGGCCCGGGCTACCGAAGTGATGCTTTCGTCGAGGCAGATCGGGGTTTTGATTTGAGCCTGAAGCGTGGCATGATCGATCAGGTCATCGCACATGAGGGGCTGTTCAATCATTGAAAGTTTAAATTTGTCCAACTGCTTGAACATCTCTGTGTCCGCGAGGGTGTAAGCGCTGTTGCAGTCAATATGCATTACAAGGTCCGGAAATGCTTTCCTTACCGCTGCGACCATGTCCAGATCCCAGCCCGGACGATATTTTAATTTCACGCGTTTGTAGCCGTTGGCAACGGCTTTCGTGATTTCTCCGATCAGCATATCAATTGTTTCCATGACGCCGAAATCAGCGCCGGCCTCAACCTCCGGCCCTTTCCCACCCAATACCCGCCAGAGCGGTTTTCCCTGCAGTTTGGCGTGGAGATCCCACCATGCCATGTCAAAACCGCCTTTGGCGAAAAAGTTCCCCTTGATCCAGGAAAGTTCCTGCTGCATCTGTTTTCCGGAAACAATATCCTTGCCTATCAATGAAGGTGCGATGAATTTCTTGGAGACGATATAATGGCCTTCCGCGAACTCCGCAGAATATGCAGGAGACTCCCAGGAACACGATTCACCCCATCCGTAAACATCGCCGGAGACAAGTTTCACCAGCACTGATTCGATAACTTCGGTATTGCCGTAAGATGTCCGGAACGGATAAATCAACGGCATCGCCACATGATAAATTTCCACACTGTCAATCTTCATATTCTTAATTCCTTTTATTTACCACGAAACACACTTAATACACGATAAACTTT
>CAZION010000068.1:0-29869 GCA_964540865.1 uncultured Victivallis sp. | reverse complement strand
AGAACTTACGCACTTTAGAACTTACGCACTTTAGAACTTACGCACTTTAGAACTTACGCACTTTAGAACTTTAGAACTTTAGAACTTTAGAACTTTAGAACTTCTTTAGAGCTTCCCTTGTTTTTGTTGAACCAGAAATCCTTGAAATCATCTGGAACCGGACCTATTCCTTTTTTTACCGCTTTCGGATCGGTGGCGAACGTGTCCGGGAAATCAAGGCCATCCTTACTCAGCAATTTGTCAAACATCATTGATGGATCCCCGGTCCAGAGCTTGCCGCCTTCCTCCATTTTTGAAGTGCCGGCGAATTTAGGGTCGCCGACAAATGAACCGGTGTCCCCGACCATCGTCTGGTATTCTTTCAGGCTGAGCCGCGGATTGTTTTCCGTACCGTCCGCGTTGTCCACAAAAACAGGAGGTTTTACAAAGTTGATATTCACGCCATAATCCGGAACATATCTTACATAGGCCTCGGTGCCGTAAAACTGAAAGGGCTTGCGTTGTTCGTCGGGCACCCTCACGAAGTAGCAGTTGTCTTCCTCGACAAGCGTTTCAAATCTTCCGGTTGTGACGAGCGGTTGTTTGACCTTGTACGGCAGGTTGTCGGTGACGATGTTTTTCCTGAAGTATCCCTTCTGGTCCGGTTCGTTTACGAAACTCAATGCCGAGATCCAAGGTCTCAGGAACAGGTTGTTTTCCATCCGCCATCCGGGACAGAGGTGAAATTGCGCGATGCAAAACCCTTGGGCGGAAACACAGTTCTTTACCAGGACATCCGCACTGTATTCTGCAGATATGAACCCGACATTGCCGGTCCCTTTCGCATTGAAGCAGCGGGTGATCTTTACCTGGTCGGCATGGCAGAGGAAAAAGATGGGCCCCATGGTATTGCCCCAGTCAACGAAGTAGAACCCGTCAAAGCTGATGTTCTTCTTGTTGACCACCTTGAAAGCCTGATCCAGATTTTCACCGTTGAAGACGACTTTTTCCCCGGATATGCAGCGGAATGTTACCGGTTTGCCTTCGTCGCCGGTCGCCCTTATCCGCACCTTTTCCTTGTAGGTTCCCTCGGCTATCAAGACCGTATCCCCGGCATTGACCATGTCTGCGGCATGACTCACTGTCCGCCATGCCTGTTCCCGGTTCAAGCCGCTCTTGGCGTCATCACCGTCGGGCGCAACGTAATAAACCACCGGATTCAGTCCTGAAGATAAAGTTTTGAATGAGAGCGGTGCAGTTTCCGGAATGAGGACCGGAACGGATATTGAGCCGCCCCTGCCGGAAGCGTCCGCCGAACGTATTTTGAAATAATAGGTTATGCCTGGTTTAAGGCCGGTCAGGCTGTAGGACGTGAAACAATCAGGAGCTTTGAGGTTCCTGACCGTGTTCTTCATTTCCGGTGTTTCCCCCCAGACCAGTTCGAAACTTGCGGGACTTGAAGCCCACCATTCCATATTGGCTGTTGTATCGCTCACGGAATGGAGGAAGGGTCCGGTCAGGCTCAATTCGTCTTTCTTGAATTCGCGGTAGACTCCCAGAGATGTGCTGTGCGGACCGCGTCCGCAGAAAGCTGGGGCGTTTACCAGGCGTGGTGCTCCGCCTTTCATGACAATTTCAGGTTTCAATATCTGTGAATAATGGTCGTGCCGCTTCTGCAACTCCGCAAAGGGCGATGGTCCTGACGAACCATCCACCATCCAGCATTTGGCGGCATCCTGGTAGCTGTTGTATTCAGAATAGGTCACCCGGGTGGCCGCATCCATGTGCAATGCCGGCTTGCCTGGGTTGGCGTAAATATTCCCAGTCAAGTACACGCCGTCTGTTTTCTTCAATTCGAAAGGGACTCCGGCAAAGACGCTGTGGGTCACTTTGAGATCCTTTACGTCATTGACGTTAAGGCCGCCGGTTGCGCCAGAGAATGTGCAATTGTTGAACGACACGCCCTGACTCTCGCTTACAGACACGGCATCCGTGAAATTCAGACGTTCCAATGCAACGCCCGCGCTCTTTGCAATCTCAAGGCTTCCAAGGATCACGACTGTGCCTGGGCCTCTTCCGCGAATATTGATTTTTTCGCCGTCTTTGCGGCCGCAGGCCAATTTCAGACCGGCCAGGTATACGCCGCCTTCCAGATAGAGAGTGTCTCCAGGTTTCAGGTTTTTAACAGCGCGGCCAAATGTCTGCCAGGGGGTGCGCATGGAGAGGCCGTCATTCGCATCACTGCCGTCCTGGCTGATGTAAAAGATGTTTTTACTGTACGGATAAGCGCCGCGATCCTTACCGTCAGGTCCGGTTCCACGGAAGCGTGAATCGCCCTGTAATCGGAAATCCATGTTGTCCGGATCCGCGAATTCACGGTTCTTATCCAGGTTTTCCTCATGCTTGAAGAGGATACAGTCTGCTGGGCCTATCCTTATGCGGTCGTGTTCATTTCCGCCGCCGATCACGCAGTTTTTGCTCATGTTCCTGATACTGCCCAGGGCGACGCAGTTTTTCACAAGGCCGAACTCGTCCGCGCTTTCGGTGCCGCTCTTTATCGAATAGTCGAGACCATGCCCCCAGGAGATATTGTTTTCAAAGAGGAGAGGGGCCGTTATTTTTGCGTAATGCGCGATGCCCTCCGCCCTCGATTTGTAGGCGTAGCAGTTCCGGATGATGTCGTTGTGGCTCCCATAGCGCATGATGCCGACGAATGTGTGCCCATAGGTAACGCAGCCATCGATCACGTTGTCGGACCCGCCGTCCTTGTTTACTCCGCCTTCCAGGAAAGTGATGCCGCCCACATCGAGGTATGTGACGCAGTTGCGAACAACGCAAGCAATCGGGGCGGTCAGCGCAATCCCCCAGCCGGGATAGAATCCTGTCAGCGCCAATCCTTCTATGATGACCCGCCTCGGACTGTCAAGATCAATCCCGCTTTTCCCGTTCACGGCCACCGTATAGAGGCGCTGTCCCGGCTCACGCAGGTCTGAAGTGGACATGTATAGTTTTTTCTGGGACTCGTCATAATAAAAAGTGCCTGGATCATATTCCACATCCAGAAGGTTGGGCCTTTTGGGAAGGGTGGTCAATGTGTCATGTTCCAGGAGCGCCAGCGGTGTTTTATCAAATTCAGCGGCATAAACAAAGCGGTAGCCGGGAACTTTCTTGAAGTCCGGTGCCGGCAGATCGCCGCGCATGAGGACAGTGCCTGGCATTTCCGCCCGGATGATCGTGTCCTTGTCGGGAGAGCCCATCTTTTCGCGTTTCACATTTTCAAGATATTCACCGGGGCCGATGGTAAGCGTGTCCCCGGCTGCCATCGCGGAGACGCCCTTCTGTATTGTGCGGAACGCCTTGTCCCGAGGCTGGCCAATATTGTCGTCATTGCCTTGAAGGTTTACAAAATATTCGGCTGCACCCAGGGGCAAAGCTCCTGACAGTGCAAAGATAAAACACAAAACAGAAGATATGTTTATTAATCCGGACTTCTTCATTTTTATATTCCCCCTTTATATTTAACAGTACTATTTCTTCTGCGGCTGAGCTGTGTCTCCTTGAAGTTTCTTTAGCTTCTTTTCAATATCTCCTTTTTCAGCTGCGGTCAAGTCCGCAATCTTCAAGAACGTCCCGCACTCTGCAACGGCATCCGCTTTCCTGCCAAGAGCGGACAATGTATCAATATATGCGGAATATATCTGCATCCTCCATGTACCGGAGGCGGCAGTCATTTTCTTCCGGTCGAGGGTTTCAATTATTTTCAACGCCTCGTCGTTCCGGCCAAGTCCCCGGAGGATAGCGTTCGCCCGGATGACAGCAGTAAGATTTGTCCAACCCGGTGACCCCTTCAGCAGTTCGACGACCTTTAGATAGGCGTCCAGCGCCTTCTGGTTGTCCTTCATGTTCTGCTGATAATTTTCGGCAAGATAAAACCAAGCCAGTGAATCCTGACCTTTTGAGAGTTCAATCCCCTTTTTGAACTGTGTCTCGCATTCCTGTCCGTTCTTTAAATTGCAGTACCCGTTCCCGCGCAACCGGAATGCCTCGACCGCCATGTCGTCCGGCCAGCCGGCAAGATCCAAATCCTTGAACTCCTCAATTAATTCCTTCCATTGTCTTTTCTGTTCCATCTCGCGCATACGGAGGCGCGTCGGCTCAAGTTTCGCACGTACGCCTTTATTTTTTGCATCCTCTTCAATCTTGGACAGCATGGTTTTTATTTTGTCCGAAGGTGCAAATGCGATGAGCGAACGCAAGGAAACCTTTTTGATTTCCGAGTCGGCATCGTCGCTTGCATTAATCAACATTTGCTGCGTTGGCTTGAAGAGCGACGCTTCAGCCGCCATCTGCGGTAGGAAGGTTTTCCGGTCAGCGTCCTGCAACTCGTTTATTCTCTTCTCACATGCTTCCTGTTCAGAGCCGAACATGCCTTTAGACGCCAGAATATCCTTGAATTTGGCGACAGCTTCCGCTTTCTTCCCTACGTCTGCAAACGCTTGCGCCTGTGCCTTCAGCATGCTGATCTGCAATTTGAGAACCTCCTCCTGCTTCCCCTGTTTAATCAGTATTTCAGAAGCCGCTTTCGTAGCGGCAATAAACGCTTCGTTGCCACCTGTAAAGGCCGGCTTGCTGATCACATTAAGGCGATATGGAGCCAGCATTGTCCTGTCAAGTATTTTACCATAAACTTCCATAGCCTTGGCGTCGTCCTTCAACTGTGTCCGATAGAAGTCTCCCAGTCTCAGCAATGCCATTTCGTGAATGGCCTCGCCGGGGCTGTACGCCAGGTTTGCCCTCTTCTCCACCATGGTTTTCAGGTCCGCCTCAGCGGCCGCCAAGTCGTTCGTCTGCGTGTAGGCGATACTGCGGTAGTAGAACAAATCAGACATCAAATCCTCCAATTCCGGGTATCGCCAGTGCAAGTGGAAGGTTTGTCCGCCCATGCTCTTGCTGGAAAACGCAGCAATTATTTCGCTGAATTTCTTCTGTTCCAGCATTAACGTCATCTGGCGCCGTACAGAAAACGGCTTCAAAGGAATCTGTTTTGCCAAGGCCATGGCCTGATCGTAATTTTTCAACCGGTTCGCACACAATGCGGCCTGATCCAGGAATTCGGTTTTAAGCCGGTCGTTCAAAGGGGTGATAGCCGCCAGATCAGTATAAGCTGTCAGCGCCTCTGCATCTTTACCGGCCTTCACAAGTTCCTCCGCCGCCTTTTCCGCAACCAATACTTTATCCGCCCAGGCCACATCATATGGCCAGTCTGTCAATTTGAAATGGAAATCGCGGAAGGCTTCCGGCTGAAGGCCGATGCCACGCTTGACGATTTCAGGATTGGTTGCAAACAGTTCGTTGAAGTCGCCGCGTCCAGGTCCCCAGCCCTGGGTCCATCCGGTGGCTCCAGGCATCATGGGATTGGCTGCAATCGAATCGGTCTGCCTGCCCAAGCGATATTCCGGGAGAGTCAGATTGTTGATCACTGTGCGCTCATTTTCCGGCCATCTGATATAAAAGCAGTTGTTGGATTCCACGGTGGTCTTTGAAATACCCACAAAACATACCTGCACCTTGCCACGCGTGTTTTCAGTGAATATGTTGTTTGCGAGAAGGGATGGTTCATTGTCAGCGTTTCCGATACCAATGTGGTGTATCAGGGGACTGATGAAGACATTGTTCTCCACGCGCAGATTTGGGCAGCGCGAGAATGTTGAACTGCCCATGCTGTGCATGAAAATACAGTTCTTGACCAGGATGCCGTCACATTGTGAGGCCATAAAACCTGGTCCCCAGCCTCCGTTGAAATCACATCGGGTCACCTGCAGGTGCGAGCCGTTCTTGACAAGCAGTCCGCCGTTTTCAGCGCCGCCCATATTGTCTTCAATTCCCGCAAATCCCTGCACGTACAGGGCATCAAAGTTGTAATAATGCTTGCCATACAGCACCAGGCCGACTTTGAGTTTTTCGCCCAAGCCGTCAATCATGGCCTTCTCGCCGGGAATAGCCTTGAAAGTAATCGGCTTGTCCTTTTCCCCTGTCACCCGGAAATAAACCGTACCGGAATATGTTCCTCCTGCCAGAAGAACCGTATCTCCGGGCCGCACATGGTCGGCGGCATACTGGACTGTCTGCCAGGCTGTCCCAAGGCTCAACCCGTTCTTTTCGTTATTCCCGCTGTTGGACACATAATAAGTTTGCGGAGCCGCATCGGCTTTCTGTGCGGTAGTGAATTCGATGGTTGCCCCGTCCTGGTTTTGGAGCTGGAATCTGCGAGCCGGATCCGAGCCGTACAGTAATTTGGTTGGCTTGACTTTCACATAGTATTTCTTGCCCGGTTCCAGTCCGATCAGGCTGTGGGTATAGAATGAAGCCTGCGTGAACTGGAGCTTATTTGCACATTCGGGCGTTTCACCCCAGCGCATTTCGATTTCAGCGGGAAGCGTTGTCCACCATTCAAGATTGGCGGTGCTGTCGGTCACGGAATTCACGAACGGGCCTACAAGCTGCATGGATTTCGGTTGCCATTCGCGATATAGCCCTATTGAAGTGTCGAGCGGACCGCGTCCGGCAAACTGATATGCGTTTTTGACTGTCACCGCCCCGTTGCTTTCTGAAAGTTCCGGAACCATTATAATAGATTGCAAATCATGGTTCTTCTGAAGCTCTTCCATGGAGAGAGCCTTGCCCTTGATTTCCCAGCAGCTGGTGGTTTTAGGATAACTATTGTAAGATGAGTAAATGATGTCATCTGCCCCGTCAACCTGTAAGGCGGGTGAAGCTGCATAAATGTTTCCGCTCAAAAACACTTTTGAACAACTTTTCAACTTGAGGGTGGCCTTGAATACGCCGTGGGTTATCTTCAGCCCATTGACACCGGTGCATTCTACGCCAATCACTTCCGGGGCACGACTGGAAAACATTTTTGCGAACTTGCTGAAAGCGCCCTCGGCAACGACCGCCGGGACACCGGAAAATACGCAGTTGTTGAATGAGAGCTCACTGCCTTTCTCAACGCTCACCGGACCTGCAAAATTCAATCTTTCCAATAAGACATCCTCGCAGCTGGAAAACTGCATTGCTCCGTCAATAACTACCGGATCGACTCCGCGTCCGCGAATCTTGACCTGCTTTACGGTCAAAGCTGCATCGTTGGAATAACATCCGCCGGCAATATACAGCGTATCATTTGGACGCAGGCTCTTGAATGCCCGGGACAGGGATTTCCACGCATTGGACATGGACAATCCGTCAAGACTGTCATTGCCGTCAGTCTTCACATAAAAGATGTTTGCCTCAAATGGATAGGGGCCCATGTATTCGTTCTTGCCTGGTTTATAGAACTGGGAACTAGACTGTAGCCGGAAATCGAAATTCATGGGATCTGCGAATTCTCGGTCTGCCATCTGATAAAACACTGCCGCTCCTCCTGGCAACAGGATAGAGTCGGCGCCACCGCTGTCACCACCGCCCAGAATACAGTGTTTTAGGGTGCCTAAGCCATAGACGTTCATCAATGCAATGCATCGCTCGGCCGTGGTGAACTTGTCGCCGCCGGACAGGCCGCTGCCTTTCATCCAGTAATCGCCTCCCGGATTTCCCCATGCCAGTAGATTAGAAAAAGTGCACATGCTGTCGCCCCTGCGGCTGCCGTAGAAACGCGCCCCGTAAGTCCGGTTGAGAAACGACTGGCTGTCGCGGATGGTGTCGCTGCTGGGGTTGTAGATGACAATGCCATCCAGATGATTGGCGTACGCACGGCAGTCCGTGACAATGTTGTTCTGTCCGGTCTTATCGCTGTTCAATGTGATCCCGCTCCCGTTGAAAAAAGCTGTGCAGCGGCGGACGATGGAGCCCTTTGTATTGTGTAAAAGGAATCCGCTCGACGGTAGGAGGAGGGCGGCACTGGCTGCAGAAAGGTATCCCGATGCGGAAAGTCCGTCAAGCACCACGCGTTCCGTCCCGCGCAGGGTGAGGCCGTGGTCCTTCAGATTCCCGATCGTGTAGCGGTGACGGTCAGGAGTTTGAAAATCCGAACTGGACAGGTAGAGTTTTTTATTGGCGGCATCGCAGTAATATTTGCCAGGACTGAACTCCAGCGTATCCACGTCCCCGGCCACCGCCAGTGTGGCCAACGTGTCAACTTCATTTACGGATAAGACTTCCTTGTCGTAATCAGTCGCATAGACAAAGCGCCGGCCGTTGACCAGTTTGAAATTCAGTTCGGCGTTACGGTCACCTCGCAGAAGCACAGTGCCCGGGATTTCCGCACGGATAATGGTTTCCTTGTCGGGACTTCCGAAATTCTCCAGCTTGACGCATTCGGAATATTCGCCGGATCCGATTGTCAGCGTGTCCCCTGGCTGTAAAGAGGAAACGCCTTTCTGGATCGTCAGAAACGCCTTGTCCCTGCTTTGGCCATTATTGGAATCATTGCCCTGCTTTCCGACAAGTAGTTCGGTTGCGCCGGCCGGCAGGGCTGCAAATAAAATGCCAAGGCAGGACAAGACGGATAACGCGTCTATAAGACCTCGTGCTTTAGCCCATGCATTTCTTTTCATTTTTAACTCATCCTTTAATTAATTATTTTTGTGCAGACTGGCTGCCATCATCCTGGATCGCCTTGAGCCTCTTTTCAATTTCCGCTTTCTCCTGTGCGGTTATCCCGGCAATTTTCAGGAACTTATTGCACTCGGTAATCGCATCGGCCTTCCGCCCCAGTGCGATCATAGTATCCAGATACGCAGAATAAAGCTGTATCCGCCAGGAACCAGATGCTTTTTCCCGGCTTGCGGTCTCCAGAATTTTTAGAGCCTCATCGTTCCGCCCCAGGGCTCGGAGGATATTTGTCGCCTTCAAGACAGCATCAAAGGCAATCCAACTGACAGAACCTTTCGTGAGATCATTAACCTTGACATATGCATCTAGGGCTTTCTGATTGTCCTTGAGATTCTGCTGATAGTTTTCGGCAAGAGTCCAGAAAATATTAGAATCCGGATTTTTGGCGGGCGAGCGGTCTATCGCCTTTTTCAGATCCGCTTCCGCTTCATTTCCATTTTTCAAGTTAAGGTGTGCGGTTCCGCGGATACGCAACGCCTCGCGCGCCATGTCATCAGGCCATCCGGAGACATCTAGACCTTTGAACTCTTCTATCAATTCGTTATATTGTTTTTTTTGCTCCATCTCGCGCATGCGAACTGAAGTCGGCTCAATCTTATCGCGCATGGCTTTGCCTTTCACATCCGCTTCCATCTTGGTCATAAGTTCGTTTACCTTGTCCACCGATGCAAACATCAGCAACGCGCGCAATGCAGTCTGCCTGCTTGCCGGCTCCCCTGCAGAAGCAGCCTTGAGCAGCAACCCTTTTGCATCATTAGTTAAACCGGTCACCAGCGCTCCCATTCCGGCCAGCACTTTTTCACGGACAGCCGCCTCAGAGCCGTTGATACGCTTTTCACACGCTTCAATGCCAGGCGTGGACTTGCCGGGAAGTGCAAGCAGTTCCTTGAATTTAGATATCGTCTCAGCCTCCTTGAGAAGGTTGGCCGAGGCTTCCGCCTGCGCCAGCAGCAGATTGTATTGTAATTTTTTCACCTCATCGGTCTTGCCCTGCTTGGTCAGGATCTCGGAAGCCGCCTTCGTCGCCGCCACTATAGTCTCAGTGCCACCGGTTGAAGCAGGTTTTTGAGGGTGGCCCCACTGAGCCCATGTCATCCGGTCAAGAACATTATTGTAGGCCGCCAAGGCGCGTTCGTCATCCTTCAACTGTGTCCGGTAAAAATCGCCCAGCCGCAACCAGACCAGGTCGTGGATGGATTCCCCGGACCTGTACTGCAACTGGGCCCGCTTTTCATTCATGATTTTCAAATCTGCTTCCGCCGCCGCCAAATCCCCGGTTTCCTGGTAGGCGATACTGCGGTAGTAGTACAGGTCCGACATGAGATCTTCGAGCTCCGGATATGTATAGCTCTGGTGAAAATTACGTCCGCCCAGTTGTTTTTGATTGAATGCGTCAACCAATGCGGCATACTGCTTCTGCTCCAGCATCAATTGCATTTGGCGGTGCATTGATATTGGCTTGATCGGAATTTCTTTAGCCAGCTCCATCGCCCGGACGGAATCCTTCAGCCGTCCAGCACAGAACGACGCCTGTTGCAAAGCATCCGATCTCAGTCGGTCGGGCATCGGCACGATAGCGGCGAGATTTGCATATGCAGCAAGAGCCTCGGCGTCTTTTCCTGACTTCACAAGTTCCTTCGCAGCTTTTTCAGCAGCGATTACCTTATCCGCCCAGGCCACGTCATAGGCCCAGTCTACCTTGAATTTAAAATCGCGGAAAGCTTCCGGCTGAAGACCGATGCCACGCTTGATCAATACGGGATTGGCGGCAAAACAGTCGGTGAACTCTTCAACTTTACTCTGTTGCCAGCCTTGACTCCAGCCCGGCGTCCCCGGCATCATGGGGTTGAGGTAAAGGGCATCGGAGCCGGTACGGATCCGATATTCGGTCAGCGGACGGTTGTTTATCGCCAGCTTTTCATCCTCCGGCCAGCGCACATAGAAGCAGTTGTTCGATTCCTTCACTTTTTCACCCAGTTCCAGAAGAGTCTGGTGAGCCTTGTTGCGGATGCACTCGCAGAAAATATTGTTTCGGGCAATTGTTCCTGGCGAGTCGCAGGAGATATGCCGCAGGATGGTCATGATGAACACATTGTTTTCAATCAGCGAATCTGGCGAACGGCTCAAACCGAGGCCGCTCCAGCCTCCGCGCACCACACAATTGCGGACCAGCATTTCAGGGCACTCGTCGGCATCTATCATGGCGTTGAGGCATCGCGTGATCTGTACGCGCGGACTTTGACGGATAATCATCACCTTGTCCCAGAATCCGGCATCGAAGCACAGTCCGTCAAGCCTTATATCCGGCTTGGAAACGATCTGGAAGACCAGGCTCACATTTTCTCCCTTGAAGTACGGCCTTTCACCTGGAATACAACGGAACGTGATCGGGCGCTCCTTTGTCCCTGCCGTCCGGATCCGCACCGTTTCGTTGTAATTGCCGCTGGCAAGCATGACAGTGTCTCCGGGTTTCAATAGAGTTGAGGCGCGGTTGACTGTCAGGAACGCCTTGTCGCGTCCCAGGCCGCTGTTGGCGTCGTTCCCGTCCGGCGCGACATAATATACTTTTGCTTCAGAGGCGGCCGCCGCGGTGGTGAAGCTCAACTGTGCGTTTTCCGGCTTGAACGCCGGGGGTTCCAGCTCAGGATTCCAGCCAAATGCATCCACCGACCTGACGCAGAAATAATATGTTTTACCTGGCGTAAGGCCGCCCAGGGAATATGTGTTGAAACGTTCCGGTCCGGTGACGCCAACGACTTTATTTGTCATTTCGGGCGTTTCGCCCCAGGCCAGGGTGTATTTTGCAGGATGCGAGGACCACCATTCGATGTTGGCAGTCGTATCATTCGCCGAATGCAGGAACGGCCCCAGCAAGTCACGCTTTTGGACCATGGTTTCATATTCGTGATACAAGCCAAGCGCGGTGCTGTTCGGACCCAGGCTTTTGAACCGGTTGTCTGTCTTGATGCGTGGCACACCTTTTTCTATCTCCAGCTCCGGCTTGAAAGTCTGTGAATAGCGCTCATGACTCTTCTGCAATTCGGCAAAGGACCAGGCCTTGCCGCCAACCTGCCAGCACTGTGCCTTATCCTGGTAGTTGTTATAGTCCGAATAGCGGATGGCGCTGGCCGCATCGAGTTGCACGGCCGGCTTGCCGGAGGAAGCGTAAATATTGCCGCTCAATATCACACCAGAGGTTTTCTTCAAATCAAGTGGCACGCCCGCAAACACTGAATGCGTGATTCTTAAATCCTTTACGCCTTCCGCGCTTAAACCTTCCACAGTCCCGTAAAGGGTGCAATTCTTGAAAGTTAGATCGCGGCTGTTCCGCAGTGCAAGGCCGCCGGAAAAATTCAAGCGTTCAAAAACAATTCCTGTGCCGTCAGCAACTGTCTGTTTCCCGGAAATGACGGCTGTCCCACGGGCCCGGCCACCAATCCGGATCGGTGTTTTCCCGTTGCCTGTCTTGTTCAAGGGGGCGGCCGCGTATTCGCCCTCGGCCAGATAGAGAGTGTCGCCAGGCTGCAATCCCTTGAACGCTCTCGCCAAAGTGCGCCAAGGCTTGCGCATGGAAAGCCCGTCGGCCGCATCGTCACCGGAAGGCGACACATAAAAAATATTTGCCGAGTATGGATAAGGGCCGCTGTCAGTCTTGTCAGGCGCAGAATTACGGTAATGAGAATCGGGCTGGAGCCGGAAATCGAGGTTGAGCGGATCGGCGAATTCAAAATCCCGATCAAGTTTCTGTTCCCGCGGAAAAAGAATATTGTCGGCAGGTGCCTCTGATGAACCCCGGTCATACTCGTTCCCGCCGCCGATCAGATTGTGGACCATCGTTTTGGGATTGATACGGATGTATCCAAGTCCGACGTTGCGTTCCAGGCGATCCTTGGCGATCGGCTTGACGGAATAGTTGAAATTATGACCCCAGGAGATGTTGTTCGTCATCACAAGCGGATTTATCATGCTGCCATAGTGTATTATGCCGAAATGCTCGCTGCCTTCACGGATATTCCTGTAGAGGCGGCAATTCCGGATGATATCGTTGTTGGCACCGTAGCGCGCTATGCCTGCAAAGCTGTTCCCGTAGCACACACAGCCCTCAACCAGGTTGTTTGGGCCCCCGTTACCACCGATCCCTTCGGCGGGTGACAGGTTGATGCCGCCTTCGTTGAGTAAAGCGATGCAGTCGCGGACAACGCAGGAATCGGGAGTTATGAGAAATATCCCCCACCCGGCACCATAACCAACCGCCGCCAATCCTTCAATAATTACTCTCCTTGGATTCTTCAGTTCAAGACCATGTCCAGTTTTAACGGACACGGTGTAGCGGCGCTGGTCCGGAGAACTCAAGTCCGGGTTCGAGATATAGAGTATCTTGGACTTGGTGTCATAATGATAGAAACCGGGACCGAATTCCAATTCGCCCGAAGTGGCTTTTGGGAACATCACATGCAGCTTGTCATGTTCCAGCACTGTTTTAGGAACCTGATCGAAAGGCGCGGAATAAACAAAGCGGTAGCCGTCAACCTTCTTGAATTCCGGCGCTGGTACATCGCCGCGCAGCATCGCCGTACCAGGAATTTCTGCCCGGATAACCGTGTCCTTGTCTGGAGCGCCAAGCCCCTCGCGTTTAACATTTTCAAAATACTCGCCCGGAGCGATCGTGAGAATGTCACCCGGTTGGAGCGCATCAACACCTTTCTGGATCGTCAGAAACGCCTTATCCCTGGCCTGCCCACTGTTTTCATCGCTACCCTGTTTTCCGACAAAATACTCGGCAGCGCCAGCAGGTGCTGTAAAGAAAAAACTCAGACTGAACAACAGGGATAATGTCTTTATCACACTCCGTTTTTGACTCTTTGCATTCATTGCGGTCCTTATATTATAATTTTATATTTCCACTGACTTTGCAATCTCCTAAATACCACGCTGAAGCTGTGAACTCCAACAAGATGCCAATCTACTTCATCTGTCCTGAAACTGCCGTTGGAGTTCACAGCTTCAGCGTGTCTTTTCATAGGACCGGTTCATAATGATAAATCTGCAAACATCGCACAGCCAATACGCTAACTTTCGAACTTCCGCATTTCCGAACTTTATTTTTGCTCACTCCAGCATTCTCTTCACAGCTTCCCGAAGGGTGCCAGCCTGTATGAACCGTTCCGGACAACCGATCCGGGCATATGCGCGGCTTGGCCAGGTCCAGCAATTATGACTCGGGTTGACCAATGCCACTTTGCGCGGTGCCATGAGTCCCACGGCCTGAGGCATGTCAAAAGCCCTCAAAATACCTAGGATAGGTGCGCCGTCAAGATGAGTGCTGGGTGCATCTTCCAGGATTACTCCGGCAATCCTCTCGTCAGTCAGGCCGTGATACAATGCGGCAACTCCAGCGTCGGCTTTTCCATAAAGGTATATCTCAAACCCTTTCAAATCCTTGCTCTTTGCGAGATGATCCACGGCCACTCCTATGTCGTGGCAGGTCATCATGACAGGAGTGCTTCCAGTGAGAGGGAAAGCAAATTGGCAAAGCTTTCTGATGGAAAAAACGTCTTTATCCGGCACGAGAGATGTGAGGCCGCCTATGCGGGGTTCAAACCCGCCGCTCGCTGCTGCGCCCGGTTCGATACAGCCGTGTATGTCGCCCAGAAGATCCCTTGATCCGCCGCCCGGACCGACAATGCCGAGAATCAGCTTCGGCTTGCATTTTGCGGGCGTCAATATATACATCCATATATCGACGTCTTCTATCTGGCCGCGATGCTCATATGTGGTAGTCTTGGGCAGTCGCCATGCTCCGGTCTGTTTCATGAACGACTTTCCGTCATCTCCGTGGAACGGTGGAAGGGACTCCAACGCCTCGCGGCGGATTTTTTTCCAGTCCTGCGGTTTTTCCGGCAATGGCACCGTGCCACGGGTAGAAATCAACTGAGGCAGAAGATCCGTCCTGTTGGGCGAAGGCGGACAACCGTTGAAGACGCTGACATTTTCTTCCGAAAGCTCAATCCCTCCGGGTTTGACCGACGGGTGCTTTCTGCCTGCGAGATTTTCATCAAAACACCGATCGGTGGCCTCGTAGAATTCCGGATGATCCCCGTGTCCGCCTGCACAGGTTACAAGCCTGCAAAGATCCTTCCGTCCGTAAAGACCATATACCTTGCTCGTCCGTTCAACCATTTCCCTTACCTTGTCGGCATGGAAAATCATGTCATCATCGGCATTGCAGAACACGGCGGCGCGCGGAGCTATCAACGCGGCAAATTCGCTGGTATCGCGCCGGTAGACATTGTTGGGGTAAATGCAGTTGCAGTGGCTGATCAGGTGCCGGTTGGCGATGGCGTCAAGAGGAGTGCTGATACCGCACAATGTCGAAACTGCCTTGATCCTTTCGTCCGCAATTGCAAGATGGAAACTGCAGGCGCCACCACCGGAAACTCCGGTCACGCCCAGACGCTCTGGATCGACATGTGAATCAGCCGCCAGTACATCCAGAGCGCGGACGGCGTTCCACATTTCACCACCTGCAGCAGTATAGCCCATGGATACCCAGGATTCCATCTTGCCGACTTCCTGGGCGTGATGTTCGCCAGGGTTGTCGTTTTGTTCAATGGTGTCCACGATCAGGCAGACGTATCCCCTGCGCGCCCACATGATCGGATGGAACTGATAACTATGCGTGCCGATCGAACCATGTCCGCAGACATACAGCACTCCAGGCAACAGTTCATCGGTAGTTTTTTCGGGATAATACACGCAGGCGGAAGTCCAGCAGTCCGGCAGGATCTGGAATCCAATCTTGCGTCCGCGGAACCCTTTGCCGGAAAAAGTCCCGTATTCTGTTGTTTTAAGGTCGCACTTTTCCGGGAGCGGGTCCAATCCCATCGAGCGCATGAATTCTTTTTTTATCTGCGGACGCTGCCGTTTCCAGTCATCAAGAGTGCCCACATCTTTGAAAGCGTTGTTCGCCATCTGTTCGGCCTGGTCTGATAAATTCTGCCATAGGGTGATGCCCATATAAAGTGATCCTTTTATTTAAATGTCGTGTAAATGCCGTTCTTTAAAATTCCAGCTTTTGTTTCCGGAGTGAGCTGTATGCTTTTGGGGATGGTGTAATGGATTACGCCGCGTTCCCTTTCGCGCTCCACCCGGATGATGCCGTGCGGTGTTGGAACCGCCGCCTCGAAACTCCACGGAATTCCGGTGCACGGTTTGATATCCACTATGCTGAATCCTGGCGCAACCGGATTGATTCCCAGAAGAAATTCTGCCGCTATCGGTACGGCTCCGGCGCCCCATCCGTGGCAAAGGCTGATCGGCCAGGTCCACAGACGGCCACCGAGGCCGATATACTTGCGCAGGTCGGTTACTTCGGGATTATACAATTCCCAGACGGTGGCTGAATCCTCAGTCTCAAGCATGTTGCCGATGTAATCCCGGAAGTTCATGATTGCTCCGGCGGAATCGCCGCAGAGGGCGCGTGCCCGTTGCTCGTAATACAGGAAGTAAGCAGTTATGACAGGAGGCAGATCCGGGTTGTCGAAAACCCGTCTGCGCACGGTGCTCCCCATGTTTGCGGATGCCAGGCCAGCCAGAACAGCCAGGGCGTTGGACTGGCGCGACGGACCGCTGGGGCCGAGCCGTACTTTCTCCACGTAGGTTTTAGCGTAATGCATCTCGTACCCTGGAGTATTGTGAGGTTCGAACGCCCAGCCGGTTTTCGCATCAGGCGGGAGCTGAGGGTTGCCCACATGATTGAGCGTATGGACGAATCCCTTGCGCTGATTCCAGAAACGCTTTACGATAAGTCTTGCAAGTTTGGCGATGCGAGGCGTAAGGCTGCTGACAGTCTTGTGGTCTCCCAGTAAGGCTGCAATCGCCTCGGTGTTGCGCAGAGCCTCCAGGTACTTGCACTGGAGCCAGCAGAGCTCCTCTAGTCGTCCACCTACCGGGAACGTACCCCAGTCCAGGAAGCCGATATTTCCGAAATAGCGGCGGTCTGTACGGATGATTAATCCGTCACTGTTGGTCTGCGTGCGCCAAGCCCAAGCCAGGAGCTCTAGTATTTTATTGTAGCATGGCCGGACGCAGGGCCGGTCAGCACCGTAAAACAGCACATGCTGCCTGAGCATGGCGATGGCGTCGAAGGAGTAGTTGGGGATGCAGTTTGCCCATTCGTCGGTAGGCAGGGCCATGAGCATGGCCTCGGCAGGTTTGGGATCGAAGAACACATTGTCTGCCGCCAGCTTGATTATGCGGGCATCACCATACCAGCCGACCCGGTCGCGCTTGATCCCGTCCCAGATCGTGTCTTTTTTCGTGCAAAGCCGTGCGGTGTAGACAGAGCTCTGCCAGACCCTCTGGAACCTCGGGTCGGAACATTGGAAATCACCCGGGCGTTCCTTGAATGTGAGGGTTGCGTGCGCTGCAACTTGTCCGAGTACCAGAGGTTTCTTAACGTCGCTGAAGACCAGGCGTACAAAACGGAAGCCGCGCGTTTCGGATTCCACGTGTTGATTCCCCTTGTCCAGGTGCCAGTAATACGTTGGAATGGGATGGTGTCCTGGAACCAATCCCTCCGCCTCCGCTTCCGATTCCCCGAAACACGCCATGAGGTTGACATCAGAGCCCAGCTTGAGATCAATTATCAGCCCTGCATCAACTTCGGTGCCAAAATCTATCAGCATGGTGACACGGTGATGTTCGTCCCCGGTCAGTTTGAGGGCATCTGGCCTGTGGAACAGGTTCAGGGTGCGTTTCCATCTCGTCACACCGGGGCTCTCCGGGCAGACCCGGAGCAGGGCGTGGGGGTTCAGGATTATCTCTGCCTGATTTCCAGATGCCCGGCTGGGTGCCTTTCCATACGTCGGGTCTGGACTGAGGCTTTTCGGATGGAGATATGTCGTGATATGTTTCAATGCCTGCATAAGAATTTCCTTTTTATCCCTTTTACAATATTCTAGTCATTTTATAACGAAAATCCGGCGCCTTTGATGCTGAGAAGCTTCGATATTGGAACATCGAGCTGCTTGGCGACATTTTCAATCGGCAAAGTCAGACGTATGTTCAGGATGGGAGTCAGGTCAATCGAAGACATCTTCTCGTCAGGCACGCCCATTGCACGTAGAACACCGATTGCCATGATTGAATCTCCATATGGTCCCATGTGCACGCCATCAGTGGTCAGTTTCAGACCGGCAGGTTTCTTCGCAATCGCCTGGAGGAACATGGCATGCAGATCCGTGAACCCGCATTTCTTTTCGGCGGCCACGCTCTTCATAGCATCAACATACATTTTGAGTCTATTGTTCCCTTCGGAAGCGGGATCCTCCTGGATGACTGTTGGCGCCAGGAGCACAACCTTTGCGCCACCGGCCTGAGCCCTGTCAACCATCTTGGCCACGTTTTCCCTGTATGTCGCAAGGACTGCGGGATCATGAGGCTGAGTTACCCTGTGCCAGACATCGTTAATGCCTACGCTTATGAAAACCCATGCCGGCTTGTCGGCTTTCTTAAGGTCATTTTCAAGGTGCGGTTCCATGTTTTCGGCCTTCTGTCCGCCGATTCCCACGTTGATGAATTGGGGAAGGTTGAGTTCGGGATAGGCTGTTTTAAGCACGTATGCAGTAAGGCGTAGGAATCCACCGCCCGCCGTGATGCTGTCACCCATGAACAATACCTTGTCGCCAGGTTTGATCAACAGGGTTTCCGGAGCCTTTTCCACAGGTTGGAGAATCCCGAGCGTTGTTGACAGGATTTTCGAAGGGTCCATCTGTGCGGTCGGATGCTGTGCGAAAGTCGCAAACGCAACAATGCCTGCGAACACAAATAATACGATTTTCCTTGAAAATATTTTCATCTTTCTCCTTTGTTTCTTATTTTACTTACGTGAAATTAAATACTGTTCCCAGGCAGACTTCTGCATCTTAATCGTCTCTTCTTTTGTTATAGAACCAAATCCGGGGATATCTTTGAACTCACTTGTGAGCCCCGCAGGATTGAGTCCGGTAATGCATGCGTAGAGGAGGCAGGCGTATATGTAGGTGCCTTTAGGGCCGGGATGTCCTTTGTCCGCGTGGTAAAGATCCAATACTTGCGCCTCCGATGGATTAGGCCCCAGGTATTTCATCCAGGCATAACCGGCGGCTGCGACGGGGATTCCCCTTTTTTCTCCGAACGCGATCTGCATGTCGTTTAATTTTTCAAAAGAATCCGGATATTTAAACGAAGCATTGTAGTATTGCGTGACATTGGCGGTGGCGAACAGGATTGTTTTAGAGCCGCTCTTCCTGATGAGAGCATCAAACATTTCCGCATATTTTTCAAACTCCGGCTTTTCTGCACAGAAAATTTCCTGTATGACGACATAATCCCACTTGTCCGCCGCAATCATGGCGCGCGGTGAGCCGGGACCTTCGGCGTCCCAGTATTTCTTCAACGTTCCACCCCCAACAGTAAAACGTCCGATTTCAAGACGTGGGTTAGCTGCGGGTGCAGATTCAGACATGACCTCCAACATTAGCGGCAGGTTATAACACTGCATCTGACTGTTGCCGATTAACAATACTTTCATGAAATATCTCCTGTTAAATACAACATCAATCGTTAAAACTCCATATCACTTTAAGCAAAATTATTCATCGCGAAAGGCACGGAGTCAATGAAGATAATACATGGGATAGGATTACGCCAATTTTCATAATACAATTTCTCCTCTCTTCTTCGTGCCCTTCGTGGTGAAAGCGCTTTCCCTTAATTTTAATTCTCCAAATCCTACCCCGGGATCCAGAATGACGTCTGCGTTGTTACGGGTTCGGGTTTGCCTTCCACTTCCACTGCAATCGTGGTGACAGGATGATCCGGCAATGGATCCGGAAGGTTCCGGAGAAACAAACGGTTCCCTACCTGCTCGAATTCCACCGGGTTGCCGCTGGCAACAAACCAAACCCGCAAGACACGGTTGCGGATCTCCGCCAGACAGAACTCCCCATGGGGGTCGTAGACAAAATGAAGGTAGACCCTGTTCCCTTTTGTCGTCAAACGTGCAGTGCAGTTCCAACTGAATGGCGACCGATCGGAATGCGGCAGAAATTCGCCGTTGCGCCGCAACCAGCTTCCGACTTCACGCAGGATTTCTACAGATCTTTCCGGAACCGTTCCATCGGCGCGCGGTCCGATATTGAGAAGGAGATTGCCCGCCTTCTCGGCCGTGAGCACCAGCATCTCGATCACCTGTTCAGGTGTCTTCCATGAGTTGTCTCCGGCATGATATCCCCAGCTGCCGTTCAGAGTCATGCACGCTTCCCAAGGCTTGCCATCGGCCGTCGGACGTATGGCCTGCTCGCAGTTGTGATAATCAAAAGGCTCTCCATTCCGGTCATTGATAAGAATATCGGGCTGCAGCCGACGGACCTCTTCGTTGATTTCCGGTGCTTTCAGATTGTCCGGGGCTACGCCGTCATACCAGAGAATATCAATCTTGCCGTAACCGGTCATCAGTTCGTGGAGCTGGGCCCGGTAATAAGTGATGAACCGTAGGCGTGATTCCTCGTCCTTCCAATCATTTTTACCAGGCCAGTCGCGGTAGAATGCACCGGGATAGTCCGGATGGTACCAGGCGGCAGGAGAATAATAGAGACCTATGCGCAGGCCAGCGGCGCGGAAAGCCTCGACAAATGGACGGAGCAGATCCCGTTTCGGCCCCATTCGGGCGGCGGTGAAAACAGACACCTTGGAATCCCATAGCGCAAACCCGTCGTGGTGGCGGGTGGTCAGCACCACATATTTCATGCCGGCATCCACCGCAAGCTGCGCCCATATCCGGGGATCGTATTTTTCGGCCTTCCAGTTATTCACATAACGGCTGACATATTCTTCGCGGGGAATGCACTCGCGGTTGGCGATCCATTCTGCGCGGCCACCGACTGAATATGCTCCCCAATGTATAAACATGCCGTAGCGCGCTTCATTGAACCAGTCTAATCTGCTCATAAAAGAGCTACTTCCATGGTTTAAGATCCGGATTAGTCTCCTGGACAGCTTTCCAAGCCGCTTCCTGCAGTGCCTTGGCATCCTCATCCGAGATGTTCTTGGGATGAAAAAGACCAACCGGGCTGTAGCCGGTAATTGTGGAATAGATGCAGTATGCCGCCAGGTAAATGCTTTTTTCCGAGGGGTGGATCCAGTCATCATAGAACATCCCGATTTTGGCGGACGGATTGGCTGCAAGATAGTGCATCTCAGCCAGGGGTATCGGCGCCAGCGGGACCTGCAGGGCCTTTCCGAGCGCTACATTGTCTTCATGGTATTTCTGGAAGCCCTCCGGAAAAGGTGTCGCCTGCACCGGCTGGCTCTCGTAGAAAATCGGTTTTATATTCCTGCTGCGTGCAAAGTCGACGAAAAGCTTCCCGGGTTCCATAAGATTTTCTGTTTTTATGGTATTGAAAGTGTCCAGCACAACAACATCCCAGAGTTCTTCGGCGAGCATGCCCCTGGCCGTATCACTGGTTTCACCGGCTTTCCAGTGCACGTCGAGCCTTGTCCCGCCACGCACGTGCATGGCAGGTATGATTCGAGGCCGGTCCTCTGGAGCAGATGCCGCAAGACTCTCGACGACATACGGCATCATTCCGCGCATTGTCATGCTGCATCCGATGAATAACACCGTGATTGATTTCCCCTTTTCGCCTGCCGGATCCATTTTCCGCAGACGGAGGTTTGCCTCGACGGAGGGTATGGTACGAATCCAGCCGTCAAGCCGAACCCGTTGAGCGTTCGCGGTTGGCATCGCCAGTACCTTCTGGAGTTCAGGCTTGGCATGTTCAAAATCCTTCTCGTAGTAATAGCTGAGTCCGACCTGCAGCTGGACGTCCACCTTGTCGGCTTCAGAGAGGCCTTCCATGGAAAGCACCTTTGCCAGTTCGACTCTAGCCTCCGGATATTTCTTCTCCAGCATACAGGTCATTCCAACTTCCTTCTGCATCGCCAGCTTTTCTACGGGAAGCAGACTGGGGCTCGCCACAAGTTTCGCCATCACGGCGCGCGCATCAGCATACTGTTTCAATCCCATGAACGCCTTCACAATTCCCTGCTGGGCTGCAGTTTTTTGTTCCGGCGTGATTTCCGGCAGCTCAATTATCTGGGCGAAGGCATCCCTGGCCTGGGCCAATAGCCATGGAAACTGCCACGACCAAGCCAAACCTGTCTGACCGAAAAGCAGATTGGCCTGGATCCTGGTCTGGTTTGAGATTTCCTTCAGCGTCCTCGCTTTCTCCAGCATGTTAATGCCTTCCTGGGACTTTTTCAGGCTGAGGAAAGTTCCTCCGATTTTGATCATCGCCTGTCCAGTCTGATCCGGAGTGATGCCAGGAACTGCGAGCGCCTTTTCGAATTCATCACGCGCCTCCGTGAATTTGCCGCCCTTTTCAAGCTCCTTCCCTGCCTGATACGCCTTCTCATACGCAGATTCTTCCGCCGCTGAAGAGCTGGCCCCCAACAACACAGCAACCATTAAAAATCCCGAGATCAGCAGGTAAGCTCCGGCACACTTAAAAATCTTCTTCATTTTTAACCTTTCTTTTGATATTTTTTCACAATATGGTTCAGTTCCAAGGTTTCAGATCCGGGTTGGCTTCCTGGACAGCTTTCCAAGCCGCTTCCTGCAGTGCCTTGGCGTCCTCATCCGAGATGTTCTTGGGATGAAAAAGACCAACCGGGCTGTAGCCGGTAATTGTGGAATAGATGCAGTACGCCGCGAGGTAAATGCTTTTTTCCGAGGGGTGAATCCAATCGTCATAGAACATCCCGATTTTGGCGGCAGGGTTGGCTGCAACATAGTACATCTGGGCCAGAACGACTGGCGCCAACGGGCTCTGCAGCGTTTTTGCCAGCAGCACCTCATCCTCATGAAACTTCTGATGCACCTCAGGGTAAACCGCATCCTGTTTAACCTGGCTCTCGTAAATAACCGGCTTGATGTTCCTGCTTCGGATTAGTTCACAGAAAAGTTTTCCGTATTTCAAGTTTGATTCGGCAGATCTCAAGATACTGGTTTCCAGGACAACTACGTCCCATTGTTCTGCTGCAATCATTCCTCTGGAGGTGTCACGAGTTTCACCATCCTCCCAGAAGACTTCAATCCCAGTTCCGCCACGTGTGTACTTGCCGGTTATTATCCGAGGCTGACCTGCCGGAGCGGACGCTGATACCGTTTCGACTACGGATGGCATGTACCCGCGGAGCGTCATGCTGGATCCGATGAAAAACACTGTGATATATTTTTCTTTTCCATCGGCTGGGTTCATTTTCCGCAGGCGCCGGTTTGCTTCGCTTGAGGGTACGTAATTACCCCACCCGTCAAGCCGAACCAGCATCGTGTTCGCACCGGGCATCGCCGAAACTTTCTGGAGTTCCGTCCTGGCACGTTCAAAATCCTTTTCAGCGTAGTAGCAGAGTCCAATCTGCAATTGGATATCTGCCTTGTCGGTGTCAGAGACGCCTTCCATTGACATGGCTTTGGTCAACTCGGTTCTTGCTTCAGGATATTTCCCCTCCGACATGCAGGTCGTTCCAATCGCTATCTGTGTCGCCAGTTTTTCCGCAGGTGTGAGGCTGGTGTCTGCCATCAATTTCATCATTACCGCACGCGCCTCGGCGAATTTCCTCAAGCCCATCAGCGCCTTAACCAAACCCTTCTGTGCGGCAGTTTTCTGTTCGGCTGTAATTTCGGGAAGTTCCAGACTTTGAGAAAATGCATCGATTGACTGGGTCAATGTCCACGGATAAGCCAAATATGTTTGTCCGAATAGAATATTCGCCCGGATCCTGGTCTGGTTTGAGATTTCCTTCAGCGCACGTGCCTTCTGAAGAGAGGCAACACCTTCCTGGATTTTTTTTTCTTTGATTAAGGCTGTTCCGATCTTAACTAATGCCTGTCCGGTTTGATCAGGAGTGATGCCGGTGACAGCGAGCGCCTTTTCGAACTCGGTGCGCGCCTCTGCGAACTTACCGTTTTTTTCAAGTTCTTCTCCAGCCTTATAGGCGCTCGCAAACTGAGATTCTTCTGCAAGCGTAGGTCCGGTTCCCAGAAAAACAGCGGCAAACAATAACAGCATGATCAGCGTGAAAGATTTCAACATCATCTTCATTGCAAAACCTCCGATATGTATAAATTTTAAGTCAGAAAAAGGTCTTCAGTCTTCAGTCGTCAGCAAACTCCAGAACTTCCAGACTTATTCTCCCACCTCTTCTGCGAATTGCGAAATTCGCACTTGGCCCGTCACGCCATAGCCCTGGTCGCCTCAGGCGCCGCCTGCGGAGCCTATCGGACTTAGAGAAACTTATTCACATCACTCTTGTATTCTGGCCCTTTTTGCTTGTAGTAGTGCAATTTATTGCACGTTCTTTAAGATAACGGCGTATAAATTCGCCTACTACGAACCAAATCCGATCTTGAAATTAAGTCCGACAGGCGCCTGCGGCGGGTAAACTTCCATCAATGTTACCTCGACCACGCATTACCGTGCCGCGCTCGTCACTAAATCTCTATAGACAACACCTACACTATTTACACTGAATTGACAATGGATAACTCATGGATTAACCAACGCATGGCATGGATAAAATAACTTGTCATGATTCCGCAGTGTGCTTGCTTGTCATATTTTTCAACTTCAAAACAAGCTGTCCTCTGGCGGGTTCCAATCCATATCCATGTCGAACGGATACATTGGGCGTTTTATCCGCTTGTAAGGTGTGCCTTCAATATCCTGATTCACGGCGCCGGGGCTGAGCGCCAGGAATGATTTTGCAGCCATCTGCTTTAATTCCGGTTCCAGATAGCCTATTTTGACAACGACTGTCTTGTGCTGATATGGATCAATGTCCAATTGTTTGAAACTGTCAATCTTGAGAAAAGGAGTGCGACGTTCGGTGATGATTACTTTTATGTCGTCGACCTGCAGCACTGCCATCCTGTTCATTTCGCCTGTCGGACCGGTGTCAAATAAAACCCAAGGGGTTGTTTTAAGGGTTAATACGGTGCCGGTGATTTTCAGGGGGCGGCCATGTGCGGGAAGGGATTTTCCTCCCAATGACAGTTCCACTTTTGCAGATACTCCGGCCTTTTCGCATATGCCGACAGCGTCCTGATCTGCGATACTCGCATAAACAACATCTGAGACTTTAAGAGCTAACAGCCGTTCCAAAAAGCATGTTACGTCGCCGGTGCCGCCTGCTGTCGGGTTGTCGCCTGAATCACTGATCACCACCGGATGTTCGTGGGATTCCAATGCCCATCGGATGCATTCATCCACTGAGCCAGCGGTCATGCCGCATTTAAATTGATGGCGCGCGTCCCAGAAAGCCTGAGCAAGTCTTGCCGCAGCGTTATGGACGGATTTCGGATCCATGCCGATGGCGACAACAGATGCGGATGACCGAGGTTCATCAGCCCAGACATAGCCAATCAAAATGGAAGCATCCATTATGCCTTCCTCTTTTATTACGGTCGGGATCATCTGGTAAAGGCTTGCCGCAGGTTCCCATGCGGTGCTGGTCCGTTCTCCCGGCAACAATATTGGAACCCGGATAAATGCTTTGCAGGGTCTGATGTTTTTCCGCAGGCAATCCACCAGTAAAGTGAATGCGCGTTCAATGGTTTCGTACCAGTCGACATGAGGAGCAGTCCGGTATGCGGATAACATGTCAAGGTTTTCCATCACCCGTCCGGATATGTTTCCGTGAAGGTCGTAGTTTGCGGAAATCAGGCATTCCGTCCCCACAACCTCTCGGATGGCCACCAGCAGGTCACCTTCGGCATCGTCCATGCCCTGTACATTTACCGCACCATGCCAATGGAGGAAAATTCCGTCCCACGGCCCTTTGGCCCTTAATCCTTCCAGAAGTTCGTTTTTGATTTTATCATAAAACTCCCTTTTTATGGGGCCACCCGGCAGAGCCCTGGCCCTTACGAAAGGAACAAGTTCCACATCCGGAAATTTTGAAATGAACCCGTAATTTTTAAGAAGTTTTTCTCCCCGTAAAATCTGGAAATCTTTTTCTATTGAAAGAAGCGGCGAAAAAGTGCAGCTTTCAATATGAATCCCTCCGACTGCAATGCGCATGAACATCTCCTGTTTAAAATCCTTTTATATTGTTTTTCAGTTGCCGGATAGTTGCACCGTCGGTCACTTTAAGGGAGAAATCTTCAGTGTTTCCCATTTCGGCTCCCGCCTTGATATATTTCATGTGACTCTTGCGGAAAGTTGATGCAGACGCATGGACTTCATGCACATGGGTTTTTTCAATAATCTCCCTGACATTTGCCGGAGCTACGCCCGCGCCAGCCATAATCATAATCCTGTTTTTTGCATACTGCACCATTTTGGCGAGCGTATCTATTCCGCAATAAGCGTTTTTTTCCTGACCGGAGCTTAAAATGCGCTTAACTCCCAGTTCAGACAGTATATCAATTGTTTTGTAAATGTCCTTTACCTGATCCACCGCCCTGTGGCATGTCACATCAAGACCTTTCGCCGCCTTTATCAATGATTTCATGGCGGCAGTATCAATTTCGCCGGTTTCCGTCAGAACCCCGAAAACCACGCCGGGTGCTCCCAGCTTTTTAGCCGTATGAATGTCGCGGTGCATCATCTCCAATTCTGCGCTGGTGTATAGGAAATCGCAACTGCGTGGCCTTATCATGATGAAAACCGGGATTTCGACTTGCAGCGCCTGCTCGATGAATGAAAGGGGAGGGGTTAACCCGCCCTCTTTCAAGCTGGCGCAAAGTTCTATCCTGTCCGCGCCGTTTTTCACTGCGGTCAGTAGCGATTCATAGTTGTCAAGACAGATTTCAAGTTTCATGAAATTTTCCTTTATTTTTATCTAAACCTAAATGAATACAAGTCGCACTCTGCCATCACGAAGCGGAGGCGTACGGGCTTGCCTTGCAATGCTCCGAGATCCGCTTTCTGCTTCCACTCTACGCGCCGTTCGATTTCATCTCCGATGATTTCATGGCAGTCGTCCAGACGGAATCCGGAGAACGGCGCGCCGTTTGCATCCTGAATCTCAATACGCATTCCTCCCGCTGCAGATGTGCTGTAATTGAGTATCAACTCCCTTCCGGAAAAAGTCAGCGGCTTGGTAAGCAGTTCGCCTTTCGTGAATCCGGCTTGGGCGGACATGAACCCATCTGTCCGCAGCACGTAGCGATGACCGCTCACGGAATGATAGATGGTCATTTCAGACGGGCTGGTGGGGACAACGTTGAGTGCAGCATAATTCGACCGGCTTCCCCAGCGGGCCGGGTCAAGCCCCGGACGAATGAAGGCCTCCTTGAAGGGGCGGTCATAGGTAGTTGAACCCGCCCGTGATGTCATCAGCAGAATATCTGTGGAGCCGAGCATTGCGTGTGTTTTCTGTTCGCCGACCCTGCCGGCGACATATCTGCTCGGCAGGGCGATATAGATGTGCGGTGCGCGAAAATAGGGGTGTGTTTGACTTGTGTAAATATCTTCGCCGGGCAGGTTGGGATTGGTTTCCACCGGTTCGCTCCAGTGAAGGAAGTCCGGAGATGTCCTCCTGCTGATGCTGCGAAGGTCGCCATTCGGCGTCCTCCATTGCCATGTCCGGTAGTAGCACACATAGCAGTCTTCAGCCTCCGACCAGAACGCGACATTTTGCGAATCAAAAGCGAAATCCTTGGGGGTTGGCGGCGAGTACGTGATAACTGGAGTGTCCTGCATCTTGGCCCAGTGAATCCCGTCCTCGGATTCGAACGCATGAAGTCCGCCCTTTTTCTCATGTGAACCAGCTAGGGCTTTAAAACGTTTTCCTCTCCCTTTTTCCGGATGTGAGTCCAGGAAGGGAGAGAAATTATGACAGAAGAATGATTCGTGGAGGACTACATTGTTGGAATATGATCCGTTGATCTCGTAAATGCCGAGGTTCGGTTTCAGCCACGCGATGCCGTCATGGCTTTCCGCGTAACAGGTCACCTCCCCGTCATTCCCGTCTTCTTTAGGACCTTCATATCCGGGAATCATCTGCCGGTAGTATGCGCGGTAGAGGTCGTTGTCTTTTATGACGGTCGCGTAACAGGCTCCCAGAAGCGGACTGTCTGCGAGTGGCATCTCTCTTGGAATCTGTAATTGTAATTCGGTGCCGTCCATCCGTTCGATAAGAAAATCATCCACCATCAATTCAAGCCTTGAACCTATTTCAATTGCTTTGTTCATGTTTTATCTTTCTTTAATTCGTTTTTTTTATATTCAGGGAACCCCTAAATTCTTGTATTGGAGTCTAGTCCTCGTCGCGCGCCCCGGACAGTCCGGGTCCGCCGGCGGCAAGATAACCGTGGCTTGCACCCCGTGGCGAATCCGTGACCCAGAATGAGTAGAGATCACCGCGGTCGAGATTGAAGCGCAGCTTTACACGCCTGCCACTCAAGGCTGCAAGACTTTCGGATCCATTCCAACAGATTTCTGTGCAGGTTGAATTGCCGCGGAAGGCTCTGCACTGCTGTCGCACAAAAGGCGCTATCGGCTGATTTGCTTCGTCAAGGCATTCAACGGTCAAATCAGCACCGGAGGTGTTGGCGTTGACAAACAGGTGATCGCCGCTGAAGATCAATGGGCGTGTGGTCAGGGATGCGCCCGGGTGGCGGGCCTGCATCGATACAAATCCATCGCGCCGCAGTTTTGCCAGACCTACAGCTCCATTGGCATATGTCCCGTTAATGTGCCAATCTTTCGTGATCCGCTTAGGGTCACCGGCGTATGCAGAGTAGTAGAACCAGAGCTCTTCGCCGACAATCAGGCAGAGGCCACCTGTTGACTCGATGTAGCCACATTCCCAGGAACCGGGTTCGCGTCTGGCGCCGATGAAGGGCCTGCGGTCAGGCCGGTGCCAGTGGAAGCCGTCACGGCTGGTGGCCAGGACCAGTTCGGTCAACTTCGGAATCCCTGTAGCTTCGCCAATGTGGTTCGGCGGCCCTTTGAGAATTTGGAAGAAGCCCAGCATCAGGCTCTCGTAGGCCACCGCATCCAGGTTGTACAACTGCGGCGGCGCGCCACCCGCCTCATCCATGCAATCCGCACCAACCCAGTAGGGAGTTTGACCAGCTTCCCAACGACCAGATTCAAGGAAGTCCTCCGCATCCCAGTAACCCCGGCACCGTCCATAGGGTTCAATCCATCGGCGAATACTCTGCACCCAACGTCGACGGAATGGATTGTAGAACATGGTGCTGCGGTCGTCCATCGGGCCAGTGGGCACCGGTTTCGACCAGTGTATGCCGTCAGCGGAAGTCATCATCAGTCCCGGAAATGTGACTTTGCCAGGCGGATTAGGTTCGCGCAGCATCATCTTGAAGCGCTGGGATTCGTCCTTCGTGTCGCGGTCCAGCCAGACGGTTCCAGAGTCGGGATGCAGGTCGGGAGGCAGGATAAGGTTTGTGCCGGGCACCACGTCAAGCGTGGGTCTTTCCCAGTTGATACCGTCTTCACTTGCAGCATATGCCATCGCCCCAAGGTAGCTCGCCATGTACCACATCTTGAAACGCCGGTCGCGCTCGTCATACCATAGTCCTCCACACTTTGGGATCGTGGTTGGGGGCAGCAGCTCATTGCATTCGTGCGCCGTCTGCGGAAACAAAACCGGATTTTCCGGATGCTTCACCGGGTGATGGAAGGTGCGCGCAAACGAGTTGCTCTCGATCAAAAACTCGTCCACGAACAGCTGCCTGCCCACGTCGATCGGGATCGCGGCCAGCGGCGACTCCAGGTATGGAACGCGCATTGGCTGGAACGAAGCGGGATTCTCGGTGCGTGGCGGCCATTCCGCCGGATCTGGAATGCCATTATATGAAACGGAACTTTTCACTTCCTTGCTCCTTAACTTGGGGCTCCCCTGGGCACAATTTTCATGATGCTTTTTCTTCAATTCCATATTGAAAGCTCCTGATTTGTCAATTGTCTTATCAATATCACATTTAAACCTTGTTCATCTATCAGCTGCATGTGATTGTGAAAATAATCTATCACCCAGATTGATTAATCGCGTTTCCCGCAAAGGCTTCTGTGCATGAAACGACGCAGATCATCTTCAAAGAGCAGCTTGTGTGGTTCAATATGTTCGCCATTTGTCCCGACTTCAAGCATGGTGTGGTCGATCCCGCGTGCTTCTAGGTAAACCGTGTCGCAGCCTGCCGCAGTCAATGCTCGTGCCATATCGCGTGAATGCGCCACAGGGACCGTGACATCTCCTGAGCCGT
>CAZION010000067.1:0-31387 GCA_964540865.1 uncultured Victivallis sp. | reverse complement strand
CGGTAATAAATTACCGCACTCCAAGGAGCGTTGTCACGCTCGTAAATCAAAAATCAATTCCAACATTTTAGAACTCAAGTCTTCTGCCTTTTGCAGCCCATTAGATGTTGCAAGTTGGATGTTCAGTGTTCGATGTTCAAATTATTAAAGTTGCGGCCCCTGGCCGCCTAATTAAACGTTAAGGAATTTCAAAGTGACCAAGTGCCCGAGTGTCCAAGTTTTAAAGAAAAAGACACAACTGAAGTTGTGAACTCCAACATGTTCGATCTTTGGCATTTTTTTTTAACTTTGTGCCTCTGTGCCTTTGTATCTCTGTAACTGTTTTAAAAAGTTGCGGCCTCTGGCCGCCTAATTAAAAAATATGTACTCCTGTATAGTTAAGGTGAAATGATTAAGAAGAACAGTTAATAATCCATGGAGGTTTTTCTCATGAAAAGGTCAGAGGTAAATCAGATAATGAAAGATGGTGTCAAGTTTGTCGGGGAAATGAAATTTCTACTGCCGTCCTTTGCGTATTGGACACCAGGTGAATGGAGGGGGAGAGGGCATGAATACGATGAGATCAGGGACAATATGCTTGGTTGGGACATCACCGATTTCGGCAGCGGAGATTTCTATGATACAGGACTTCTTCTGTTCACAATACGGAATGGATCCCTTGTCAAGAGCAAATATATAAAACCGTATGCGGAGAAGATCCTGATTGTTGAGGAAGAGCAGATCACTCCTTATCATTTCCACTGGCAGAAAATGGAGGACATAATCAACCGGGGTGGTGGTAATCTATTGGTCAAGGTCTATGGCTCCACCAAGACAGGTGAGTTCTCCAAGGGGCCAGTAAAAGTTTCCATGGACGGTAGGAACTATACTGTGAAAGGCGGCACGGTAATCAAAGTCACGCCGGGTCAGAGCATCACTCTTCCGGCTGGGCAATATCACAAATTCTGGGGCGAGAAGGGCACCGGGAAAATACTCCTCGGGGAAATTTCAAGGGTAAATGACGACCGGACTGACAACAGGTTTTACGAAAAGGTCGGACGCTTCCCTGAAATTGTAGAGGATACGGATCCCCTCTATCTTCTCAGCAATGAATATCCTCCGTCCAAATAGGAAGCCTGCAAGATAACAGGGGGGATGTTTCATGCCTTTGGCTACAGAAAGAAAAAAAGGAGAATCCATATGCCGATCGATTTGGTTTCAGCAATTGTGACGGCCTCGTCATTTCTGATGAATATTCCGGCTGGATCCCCGATGGCTCCGCCGGAAGCAACCGCAATGATTTCAGTCAAGGATGTTTCTCCTGGAGATCCACTTATTCAGGTTACCGACTGTGCCAGGGTTGCAAGAACACCCGAGGCTGTCCATCTGGACCGCTACATCCAGGCGGGTGGCGGGTTCCAGTATGACAACCCTGGAGCGCGCATCTGTTTTCGGACTGATGCAAGGAATGTTTCCGCCAAGTTCAAGTTCACGGCTAAGCACACCAGGATGGACGTGGTAAATTCCAAAGGCCTTTATGCGGTGAACGGCCGAATTGTCGGTGCATTTCAGCGTGATCCCAAATCTGAGGAAGTGGTGGTGGCGCTTCCCCGGAATGACGAGGATGCAGCCCGTGATTACTGGCTGATAATGCCTTACGGCGATTCCGTCGAATTCACCGGACTTTCTCTCGATGGCGGAAAGCTTTTGCCGATCTCTGTGCGTCCGGCCTTCAAATACGTCGCCTACGGCGATTCAATCACACATGGATTCCGAGCCGGGGATATAAGCAGGACGTATCCTTTTATGATTGGAGAGAAGCTTCAATGGCAAGTTGTGAACATGGGTTTCGGCTCACGAACCGCAGTTCCGGCTGATGGCGATGCCATTGCCGCATGCGGAGGCGACATTATTTCAATCATGATAGGATTCAACGACTTCTACCGAAACAAACCGGCTGCGACCTATGCGCGAGCCCTTAAGGAATTGATTCTCCGTATCCGAAAACAACAGCCGAATACACCCGTGTTCCTTATAACTCCACTCTGGTCTTCGGAGCCTGCATGGGCTGCAGGCAAGATTGGACTTAGACTTGAAGATTACCGTAAGGTGGTGCGAGAGGTCGTTGCAGAGTCAAACGATACGAATCTGCATTTGATCGACGGGCTTTCGCTCATGGATAATCTGCCTGAAACGACCACTGACGGAATCCATCCGAACGACAAAGGCTTCGCTCAGATTGCAGAACGCCTTGCCCCAGTGCTTAAAAAAACTCCATCTAAGAAGCCATAGATCTACAGATTTGATTTTTTCTGTCTTTCCGCCCTGAGCCCTGATGGTGTTGTACCTGTCACTTTCCTGAATTCCCTTGAAAAATAATTGCTGTCGTTGAAACCGGATTTAAGTGCGATTTCACTGATGCTGAACCCTGTGTTTTCCAGCATTTCGCAGGCGTAATTTATTCTCAGCCCGATCAGGTATTCCTTGGGGGAGGAGCCATTTATCTCCTTGAAATGCCTGAGAAGCGAGCGTATTGACATTCCTGCAAGGGCGGCGAGTTTTTCCACCGATACTTTTTCAGTAAAATGTTTGTGAAGGTATTCTATCGTCCTGCTTATGCCAATATGTGGTGAGCGGGTATTTTCAGCCTTTCCCCCGATGACCCTTGCCAGATACATTGTTATCTGCATAAATAACGCCGTTGCCACAAATTGACAGCCCGGGCGGCAGTCACCAAGTTCAATTTCGAGTTTGCCGGACATGGATAGGACTTCTTCCAGCTCATCATCTGTTATTTTGAAAATCTCGGGGCTTTCAGCCCGGCCTTTGAAAATCAGGTTGAAATACGGCACCGCATAGACATCAAGCAGTGGAAGAGGTAAGAGATCTGTTTCAAAAATGATGTTAATCAGACTCATGTCTTCTTCATTCACATATTGATGGTAAACACCTTTCGGAATTACAAAAACATCTCCTCTCACTAGCTCTTTAGGCGCATTGCTCCCTATCGCATGCAATCCCTTCCCGTCATATACAATGACCAACTCCGTAAATTCATGACAATGCATGGGGGTTGCATCTTGCGGGGTCATCCGGACAAGCTTCAGGGGAAAGTCCCTGTTGCTTATCTTCGTTTCAAAGCTGAATGTAGTCTTAAATGCCATATTGTCCGATTTGTGCTGTTATTTGGCGGATAAATTAAGGCTTCCGTTTCCTGAAAAGACTATAATATATGCAAATCTTAAATCAATGCCGGACTGAAATGAAAAAAGAGAAAACATACCTTACAGCGCAATATTTTCTGAACCACAAGCTTGAACCCGAAGAGGTGAGGCGGCAGATAAGGGAATTTGCGGACAAAGGTTATCAGGGGGTGTTCGCCCATGCGCGTCAGGGCCTGCTTACCCCTTACATGTCCCAGTCCTGGTGGGATATTATTGACGTAATTGTTAAGGAATGCGAATCGACAGGGATGAAATTCCAGATATGGGACGAGGATTATTTCCCAAGCGGAATTGCCGGCGGCAGGACAGCCTGGGAACATCCGGAACTTGCGGCAAGGAATATGAATTTCACAATTCATACTTTTGATAACTGTGATGAAATCGAGCTGGATTTCAAGAAAGGTTATCTCTTGAAAGCCTTTGCGCTGGAGTTGGATTCCTGCGGGAAATGCCTCGAATCAATAGACATTACCGGATGCTGCGGTACAAGGCGTCAGGAATGGACGGAACGCAGTATCCTGCATACCATGTATTCCCCCTTGCTTGCTTTGAGCGGGAATCCGCATTGGCAATGCAGTTTTACCGATAACCGCTTCGCAGTCTGCTGGAAAACTCCCAAAAAGACAAGATACGCGATAATAGGTGTCACTGTTGATTTCAATTTCAGCAGGACATGTCTTATGGATCCGCGCACAACCAGGGCGATGCTGGATTCCACCTATGAGGAGTATTACAAAAGATATGGCGGCCATTTCGGCGGCCTTGTCGAAGGTGTCTTCTTCGATGAGCCTTCCACAGGCTGTGAAATATATCCGTGGTCTGCCGATTTCGCGCAGGAATTTCTTAAAGACCACTCCTATGGAATACTCGAAAACCTGGCACATCTTGCATGGGATATTGACAAAAAATCACCAGTCGTCCGATCTCATTTCAGGGAAACACAGCACAGGCTCATGACTGCTAATTATCTTGAACAGTCCCGTGAATGGTGCAGCAGCAGGAATATTGTTTTCAGAGGTCACCTGACACGCACTGAATGGCTTTCACTGACCGCCGCATGGTGGCCCAATGAACTGAGATGCTACAAATATGTGGACATACCATGCTGTGATCCGCTCGGTAAGGCCTACGGGTTCAGGGACACTGCGCCATACCACACCGGCATAAAGGTTGTCTCATCGGCTGCCCGTATTTTCGGCAAGGAGTTTGCAGGCAGCGACTGCCTGGCGGTCATCGGAGATGAAGTTTCATTGCGCGACCTGAAGGGGATGCTGGACTACCAGATGGCCCTGGGAATAAATTTCTTTGTCATGCATGGATATTCCTATTCCATTGACGGACCGCGAAAGGACGAGGTGCCACCGTCGCTTTTTTACCAGCACAGCGAATGGGATCATATGGGACAGCTTTCGGCGTACATAAGGAAAACGTGCCGCAGGCTTTCCGAAGCCGCACCTGTCTGCAGGATACTCATGCTCTATCCGTCAACAAGTCTTGCCGCACTTCAGAAACCCGACAACGAGCCATGGAGTTTGAAGCACAACTCATGGAGCGTGCTTGAAGATGAAAAGAGAATTCATACGCTGGTTGACGATATGCTGTCTGCCCATCGCGATTTTGATTTCATAGATGAAATCACTCTCAGTGAACTTGTTTCGGAAAAAGGGACCTTGTCGCTGCGTTGCGATTATGGTGTGATAGTGCTACCGTATGTGAAATTCATCCCTGAGAATGCGGCGAAAGCACTGTATAGGTACCTGTCCGGAGGCGGAAGGGTGGTGCTTGTTGAGGATGTGCCGATTGTCCTGTCCGCAAAACCGGAAAGACTGAACACAAAAGGCATGGAACTTGTGAATGGCAACCCTGCTGACATTCTGCCACCTATCGCTGAAATCAGAGGTGATGGGGCGGAAGACATTTTTGCCGGCAGATACCTTGAAGACAATAAGAATCTTTTCTTCCTTTATAACCGTTCAAAAAATGTTTTCCGTGGTTCCTGCGATGGGATTCCCGTTGAAATACAGCCCGTTTCAGGCCTTATGGTTGACGAAAAATACAGGCTTGAAAATGTCCAAGATAAAATTCATGGACTTAATCAGACTCGCCGGGACTTATTTGACGCGGAGCGTCTTTCGGAGTGCGCTGTGTCAGCAGCGCTTTCTGATAATCCCAAAGCGGCGCTTACACGCCGCACTCCAAAAGATTGCTGCGCAATCATAAAATCGGTGGAAAACAACAATTTTTCATACGCTGAACTGAACAGCGGCTGGCAAGTGGAATTCGGCGAAAATCAGATTGCCATGAATTACCAGCAGGTTTTTGCGGACGCCGAGATTGCAAATGCCGATTACACCCAGGGAAAACCTTATGACCTGTCATTGCGTGAGAAAAATCCCGTCTCTGCAAACAGTTTAAAAGTCTTATACAGGTACCGCCTCACAAGTTCGGGCAATATTTCCGACGTTAAAATCGTGATGGATGAAAGCGCTGTTTCCGGCAACTGGAAAGTTTATGTGAACGGAACCCTCGTTGACAAATGGGCGAAAAAGCGTTTTTATGATTGTAATAACATTTTTGCCGATGTAAAGCTGAAACAGGGCAATTCTCCGCTGGTCAATGTGATTGACATAATAACCGAGGGTGGGGTGTTGAAGGAAGCACCGTACCTGTATGGGGATTTCAGATGCTCATATCCGCACGGACACAGATCCTTCCCCGATATTTCTGCAACGGAAAAAGTATTTGAAGCCGGGATACTGTCCGATTGGGCGGTCTGGGGTTATCCCTCGTATTCAGGCAGGGCTGTCTATACTAAAATATTTGAAATTGCTGAAGGCGGGACATATATGCTGGACCTCGGCAGAGTGGAGGACATTGCGGAGATCGCAATAGATGACATTTCTCCCGTAATTCTCCCTTGGCCTCCGTACAAGTGCAAAGTTAAACTTTCACCGGGCCTTCACCGTATCAGGGTATCTGTAACAAATGCCCCCGGGAACATGTTCAGGAACGCGGCTTTGCCGGCAGGCCTTCTCGGCCCAGTCAGCTGCCGGAATACAGACGACAGATGACAGACGACAGATGACAGTGACCGGTAATCGGTGTAGAGTTGTCCGAATAAAGTAGCACAGGCATCTTGCCTGTGTTTTGATTGAAGTAATTCGGGCAAATTGTCCAAGTTGTTATCAGACGAGAAAGATCGGGGAACGCGCAATAAATTGCGCTACTACCAACAGCGGATCGCAGATGAAGTTTGGAGGTTCTGGTTTTTATGTGCTAACGACCGACGACTAGCGACTAACGACATAGAAATTAAAAAACAGAGGACGTTATGAAATGGGAAATTCTAAAACATCAACAGGCTTTAAGCTTTATTCCTACTTGTAAATCATTTGTACACAAAGGATTTACTCTCATTGAGCTCCTGGTTGTAATAGCTATTATCGCAATTCTGGCTGGCATACTTCTGCCGGTGCTCAACAAAGCCAAACAGAAGGCAACGGAGATTCTTTGTACAAACAACCAGAAGCAATGCTACCTGGCATTCATGAACTACGCTTCAGACGCCAAGGACCAGATATTGCTCTCCGAGAACGGCCCTACGGCTCGCATATGCGAGGACGGCCCCCAGAGCGGCACCGGCCAGTCATGGTCTTACATTCTGGCCGGGAGATTCAGCGATACCGACCGGGATCTACACAGTTACAACGCCAACTACCTCAGCGGTGCCAGGAAGGCGGTTGGCGGCCTCTCCGGGAGTGTGCTTTATCCCATGATCCGCTGTCCAGGACTCATCCGCTATAATAGTACGTACGTGGAACCGCCCACCGAATGGAATGCCTTGTACTCCTGCTATGGCACCGTGGGAGACGGAGGGTTCCGCTTCAAGAGCAGCCATGAAGGGGTCAGCACTGGGTCCTCATACATATTTTATGGTTACGCAGTAGATATGGCACGGGTGAGCCATCCCGCCACTCTTCCGCTCATCGGCGACTCTCTCAATATGAACACAGTTAATAAGGATTACCAGAGCGTTATTGCGGGGATCAACGGCACCTCTCAACTTCTCCACCTTCGGCACGGCAACCTGGCCAACATGCTTTTTGCCGACGGCCATGTGGAGGGCTGCAATTACAGCCAGTTGTTCGGGTTGGGCTATCTAGCCGTTTTCACTGCAGATAAAAAAATATTAAATAAATAACAGGAAGGTGAATTATGCATCTTGTTTCAATGTTGTTGTTAGGTATGTGTCTGTTTTCCATCGGAGCCACTGCTCAGGAGAAATTCGCTGTAGGCGTGGAGCTGTCCAGAACATGGAAAATGGACAGTATCAACTGGAACCTGAATAACTATGGCATTGGGAAGAGCCGCTACGAGACCAAGGATTTCGGGTCGACGCCAAACCAGGACTTCATCAAGGATCTTGGCAAGGCGCAACTGCTATCCATCGGAACCGGAGCCAGCGACAACCTGGTCTTTTCGCAGCCGGAGCACCTAAAAGCCCTTGAGGATTTCCTCGCCCGCGGCGGCACCGTCCTCTACCAATACAACTCCGGCATCGGCAGTCCGGCTTTATGGAAAAAGCAAGGCTTGGGAGCCATCCCAACGCTGCAGGATATCAATGAGAGCGTCAGAGGAGAAGCCAATGCCACCTCCAAATCGGAATTGCTCAGCAAGCCCAACGACCTGCGGAAATTCACCGGTTTCTTCCAATACTGGGGCGCGTCCTGCTATCCCAAATGGACTGACAAGCAGGAGATACTGATCCACAAGGTCGGCGATCCCAACGCCGGACTCCTACTCCTGTTCGAGAACGTCCTTGGCAAGGGGAGGATCATCATCAACCGCACCGGCAAGCTGAATATGACGCCTGCACAGCAGTCCAAGCAGTCAAAGGCTCTTTCGGAAAACATCATGCGCTATGTATGGGGCGAGTTGAAGGAGGGGGCTGAAACTTCCCTGGCGGCGGAGCCGCAAAAACAGGCCGAAGCCGAGACTGCCGGAGCCCGCAAAGGGCGCGCCAGCAACCTGCCGGTCGAAGGGTTGAACCCACTGTACCTCCGTGGGCTGGAAAAGACCTTCTGGTGGAATGCCGGCTGGAGTCAGCGCCTGCCCGTGATCGTTCGTGAGCCCATGGGACTGGATCGTCGAAGCCTGGTTGTGACACTCGAGCACAAATTCCAAGCGAAGACCGACATCTCATCCATTCGTGTTGTCACCAGCGGCGGCAGGGAGATTCCCTCACAGGCGCGGGTTGTCAACGTTGCAGACAACGTACTCCAGATAAGCTTTGCGGACGACTTTGACGCCAATGCCACTAATGGCTACTTCATTTATTCCGACAGCCAGACGAAGCCCGCCCCGCAGTACATCACCGACATCGCGATGCGCCACGCCGACGGCATTTTCACCCTTTCTAACAGCTTCACAAAGGCGGCGCTTAGAGACAGTTCCCCCAGCGTCCTGTCGCTTCAGCCTCAGGGTAACAGCACGGGGAACCAGTTCAAGAGCTTTAAGCTTGTCGAGGATCTGGGAATGGGCTTTCAGGCCTCTAGGGCCAAAGGATTCGAGGCGGCCATGCTAGAGGACGGTCCGATACGTAAGACGGTAGAATACCGCATTCCAGGCAAAGAAGGCGCCTTCATCCGCTATTCCATGGATGTCGGCTCGCGGCTGCTGTGCCTTGAATCCGATGGTCCGATCTCGGGCTCTGCCACCTGGCAGCCTGGCAAAGGGGTGGACGACCTGCGCGAAGACTCTTTCTGCTATCCCGCGAAATCGGGGATACGCAAGATTGAGTTCACCGTGGAGGACCGGGATCCTTCCCCCGAGCTGATTCCGGAACTGGCCGAGGGGTGGTACGCCTTCGTGGACGGAGCCACCGGGCAGACGGTCGGCGAGCTGTTCGACCTTGGGCAGGCGAAGAAGCTGAACTTTTCACTCTACTCAGCGCGTTCGGCCAATTGCACCACATTGAAGGGCAACAAGAACGCGGTGACGCGTCGTGCGCTGGTGGCCTTGCCGGACAACGCCGGAGCCGCAGGCCTACGTCAGGAGTATCTGAAATTCAAGAATCCTCCGCAGGTCGCGCTGGGTGTTGCACAGGAGCGCGCAGCCGTATCAGAGACGACTGCCAAACCGGTCTGGGGCAAAGATTTCATCGCCGGCTGCCATGTCACTCCCCGCGATCCTTTCTTCCAGGCGTGGGGTGGGGCTTATGGCCGATATTTTGACATCTTGCTGCCCAGAATGCGGGAGCGGGGCTTCAACCTTTTCAACTTCTGGATCGGAAGTTCGCTTGGCATCCTGGTCAAAGGCGACGAGTTGAGCGACTCGCTTTATGCTCCTCTTCGCGAGAAGACCGCGGCGCGTGGAATGCTGATCGCCACGGCCACTCCGCTTGTCAATCCCAAGGCTGGCGGTGTCTCCGAGAAGTACGCACATCTTGAGCCGCTCCGGAGAATGGGCGGGCAGGATGGGCTAGAGCCAACCAAGAAATTAGCGGACGAGCTGGTTCCTCTGATTCTTAAAGGCAATAAGCTTGACGCATTGGCCCTGCTGGACGAGTCCACCTATAAAATCAAACCCGGTGACAAGGAGGCTTTCCGCAAGCTCTACAACATGGATCCTGTCGATGTAGTCGATCCTCGCAAGCTGGCCGAGCCGGCCCAGCACAACACCGTCATATTTCAGATCAACGCCTACACCGAACTTTTGCGCACCATGGCCGCGGCGGCCAAGCGGACCGACCCCGATGTTGTTCGTTTCGACCAGGTCAACCCCTCCTCGATGAACGGACTTAGCAAAATGCACGGAGGCACACATGACTGGGAGATCCATGGCGAATTCCTCGACTCCATCTCAATGGATCTGTACGACAAGCCGACCGCCGCCTTCAAAAGCTTCACCAAGTTTATGACTGCGATGTTCGGCAACCAGAAGGCGGTGACGCTGTTCATTGGCTGCACGACCCGCCCGGAACACGTCTACTCATCCATCGCCGCCCCGCTGATGTGGGGAGCGGGCACCTTTATCTATTTCACGCCCCGCAACACCAACGTCGACAACGCATGGAGCGAGGTTGGTCGTTCCTTCAGCTATTTCGCCATGACTGGTCTTGGCGACTGGATGGCGGCGGCGCGGCAGAACAAGCGGGTCGCCCTGCTCCGCGACCGCGAGGCGATGTTCGACGCCATCCGCAAGGGACGCTGGGGCAACGGAAACCTCTACGATGTCGCCGTTGCGGAGATGTCGCAGATCAAGAATTTGCAGAGTGATATCGTCATGACGCGCCACTTTGATGCCGCTACTGCTGCGAAATATCCCGTCCTCTACGTAGTCAGCGACCCCGTGTTAGCGGACGCCCATGTCAAGACCATCGAGGAGTACGTTAAAAACGGCGGGCATGCCGTCATCGAGTGCGAGACCATCAAGTCGCCAGCCGTCCAGGCGTTGACCGGTGTCAAGTCCGATGGTGTGGCCGCAGATGCGAAAACCGAGGTCAAGGGACAGTTCTCCTTCACTGGTACGACCTGCGCGGCCACGGCGGCCGGAGCCGAGGCCGTCCTGATGGATGACAACGGCAAGCCCGTCATCTTCGAGCGAAAACTGGGAAAGGGAACGGTCAGCTACATACCCGCGGCCATCAGCTCCAGGGCCGCAGCGCAAGACGATATTAGGGGGTTTTTGCGCAACCTTTTCGACCGCCTGTCTGGGCCGCAGCTGATCAGTATCGACTCGGAAAACATGGAATGGATAGACTCCAGTCTGCAGGAGGACGGCAAGGGCGGGTATATGTTCTCCGCGTGGAATCCAGGCTTCGAGGCTCGGCATGTCACGGCCACGTGGAACGGGTCCAGCATGCCCGAGATCCTTGTCGACTACGCCCTCGGTCTCAGCCAGCCGTTCCCTGGCTCCTTCGAGTTCGACCTCCCTGGCAACCAGGTCAAACAGTTCTTCCTGGGTGCGAAAGGGATGATGGCTATTCCGGAAGCGAAAGTTGTCCCAGAGGGATCTATGCCGGGCTACAGTTCGACGCCCGGGTCGGACATCGTCGACTATCAGGCTCCCAAACCAGCTGCGGCGTCCGCGGTGGGACGTCCCGCCAAACTGCCAGGCAACAGCTATGTTGGGGTCTTCACGCCACCAGCCAAAAGCGGCGGCGGCGGAGCCGAGGCGATCCTCGCATCTCTAGCCACCCGCAAGGGCGTCAAGGCGGAGTCGATAACGGATCTGGATCCCGGCACGCTTGCCTATTACGACGCGGTTGTGATCCCGAACATAGGCCTTTACGGCAACATGAAACCAGGCTGGGAGGAGAGTGTCAACAACTATGTTCAAGCTGGTGGAGGCGCTCTGATATGCCACCGCTCGATAGGCTACAAACCCTGTACGCGCCCGCCATTGCCTGAAATCGGCAGGAACCTGCGAGACGACAGCACCATGCCAATCCGAGACATGGAGGTGGTCGCCGACCACCAGGTCACATCGGACCTTGTCATTCGTCAGCGCTATCCCGAGGACTACAAAAATCCTGCCTACGACGGTCAGATGGACGCCACTGCCCTCAAGGTGGGGGACAGGTGCCGCGTAGGCTTCTGCGACTACGTGCCGATCAAGCCCGGCGAAGGAACTAAAACCCTGGTCAAGGGAACCGACGGCAATCCGGCGGTGGTCGCTGGCAGACTCGGCAAAGGCAAGGCCGTACTGGCCGGGATGGCGATCGGTCAGGACGAAAAAGGTGCCGAGCGCATGGCGCCTGATGACGAGAAGATACTTGTCAATTCAATCTATTGGCTCGTAGAGAAACAACAATAAGGAGATACGAAATATGAAAAAAATGTTAATGATGGCGGTCTTGTTGGTCGGGACGTTCTACGCCGTGGCGGCAGACAAAGAGCTTAACCTGCTGTGTGTCGGCAACAGCTTCACCCGCTGCGCCACCAAGTATCTGCCTGATATCGTCAAAACCTTTCCGGACTGCAAGATCAACCTGTACATCGTCTATGCTGGCGGCACCAATCTGGAATATCATTGGAACCGGGTGGACAAGGCCGAAAATGACCCCAGCGCCGTCTATTGCAAGTATAAAGGAAAACCGATAGCCACGTTCAAGGATCTGCTGGCCGCCGAGAAGTGGGACGTGGTCGTTCCCATTCAGCAGTACGGCCCGGCTCCGGAGACTTTCAGTGAAGCTCAATGCGAACCCTACGCCACTAATCTCTACAATTACGTTAAGAAGCATTCCCCCAACTCCGAGATCATGATCCATCAGACTTGGGCGTACCGCCCGGACTGGGTTTGGCTGAAGAGGTTCGGCGGCTACCAGGGCATGTACGACCTGCTCTGGACCCGCTACGAGACGATGGCCAAGAAATTCAACGTCAAGCTACTTCCTTCCGGCGCTGCGATGAAGCTCTGCCAGGACAAGCATCCCTTCACACTCGATCCCGCATTTAAATACGATGAGGGCATGTTCAATTACGAGAATGGCAAACGTGTCGGTGGTTTCCGCTCCTTCGATAAGCCTGGCGATCTGCCGAAGGAGAGTTGGTCGATGCACGTCGGGCCGGTGTACAACAAGGATAAGGACGGTTCAGACAAATACAGGTTCGTCGTCGACTGCGAGCACGCCGGCATCCGCGGTGAATACATGATGGGATGCCTCTGGTTCGAGATGCTCTATGGTAAGGATGCTAGGACTATCACCTTCAAGCCCACCGAGATAAACGACGAAGAGGCCAAGGAGCTGCGGAATCTGGCTCATGAGACCGCCACTACCTTCGTCCAGCCCAAGGATGCCAAATGAGAGGAGTATCCGCCATGCAATCGCTTGCCATGCTTTCCGCTCAAGGGGAGGGCGCGCTGTCAAACCAGCATCACCAGGCGCTGAACCGACGGCGCCGTGTCATCGACCAGCACGACGCGCTCGATCCGCGCTCAATCCTTGGAAAGGATGTCAAGGATTGGCTCGGTTACCATTTCGACTACATTGACGAGCCCGGATGCCAGATCGACAGCGTCTGGTTCGACATCTCGCTGGCCTCGCAGGCCATCTATCCCAGCAAGCACAGGCCGCTCATAGACCTGCCCGGGATAAGCAAATGGTCTGAAGCGGGCGTGGACATCGTCAAGACTCTCGTCGAGGCGACGCACCAGCGCGGGCTGGAGTTCTTCTGGAATGAGCGCGTCTGCGAGGTTGACTTCAACCGCAACGGCCTGGAGATGACGAAGCTCACGCCCATGAAGGCGGCGCATCCCGATTGGCTGGTGAAAAGCTGGTGGTGGCAGGGTAGCCACAACCTGGCGGCCGCAGGTATGCGAGAATACAAGGTCGGCATCATGCGCGAGGTTGCGGAGAATTATGAGATAGACGGCATGCAGATTGACTTCGCCCGCCACATGCCTTGCCTGCCGGTCGGACGCCAGTGGGAACTGCGCGGACAGGTGACCGAGTTCATGCGCATGGCGCGCACCGCTCTCCAGGAGACGGCGCAACGGCGGGGCAGACCAATTCTTTTTTCAGCAAAGGTGCCGGAGACTCTGGCGGGTTGCCGGACCGACGGCATGGATGTCGCGGTCTGGATCAATGAAGGACTCGTAGACATGCTGACACTGGGCTCTCGGACGATGGCCGTAGACATCGAGGACTTCCGCAAACTGGTCGGCGACAGGCCGGTCAAACTTTATCCTTGTTTCGACGACCATCACACAACCGATGCCTACCATTATCCGCCCATCGAGTTCATGCGCGGCATCTTCGGCAACTGGTGGAGCCAGGGTGCAGACGGGGTGGCGACCTTCAACTGGTCCAACGCCTCCAACGAGGTCTGCCAGCGGATTGGCGCCGACAAATACAAATGGGGACCGGAGTCGCATCGGCAGGCATACCATGAGATCGGCGATCCAGCACTGATGCGCCGGAAGGACAAGATCTTTGCCATCGAGAGGCGCGGTGGCTACCCTTGGTCGGAAGGGCATGCCAACCAGAACCAGCAGGCACCATTGCCAGCGACCCTCTCCTATGACGGACGCAAAACCGAGTTCAGCATCCGCGTCTGCGACCCGCTGAACGAGGAAGCCGCAGCACTGAGTGAAGTGACGCTGCATGTTGTGCTGTTTATAGACAAAAATGGATTTTCCACCGAGGATCGGATAGCTGTCTCTGTCAACGGAAAGGAACTGCCGGACGCTGAAGCCGCCTACGATCTCCAGTGGAAGGATCAGCAGATCGTGTCGCCCGATCCCCAGCCGGACTCAGGTCGCGTTTTCCCTGTCAATCCAGACCAGAAACTTCTGCGCGTCTCCCACAAGGTGAGCCCCTCTCTGCTGCACCAAGGGGTGAACCTGGTGGGCATCGGTAGCGCCGCGCGGGCACCGCATTGCCTGAGGCCGCTGATTGTGGAGAAGGTGGAGCTACACACGAAGTACAAGGATAACTGAATAAATTCTAAGGCGGGCTCTGCCCGCAACCCAAACTCGAAGCACGAATATCGAAATCCGAAACAATCGGAATGAATAAGAAACAATAATTCTTTAAACGAATTAAAAAAAGACTCAGGATTCATTTTTATTATTCGAAATTAAAATTATTGAAGATTCTTTGTTTTTGTATTTGTTTCGGATTTAGATATTCGGATTTCGGATTTTAAATTTTGCATACGCATAAAACATAGAACTGTGAAATAAAGACACTGAAACAGGAGAATATTAAATGTCTACTAGACAGAAGACGAGGATTGGGCTTGTGGGCTGCGGCGGAATGGCCAAGGCGCATGTCGGCCGCTTCCAGAGCATTTTTGACCGGTTGGAAATCACTGCAGTGGCCGACATCGAGCTCGAGCGGGCCCAGGCCGTGGCTGGCTTGCTACCAGGCAACCCCATGATCGCCAGCGATTACCACGACATCGTCGGACAGGTCGATGCTGTCCTGTTGGCGCTGCCCCACCACCTGCACCATCCGGCGGGCATGTATTTCATCGAAAAGGGCAAGCATGTGCTGATGGAGAAGCCGCTGGCCAACTCCGAACGTGAGTGCCTTGACTTGATCGAAGCCGCGGAAAAAAGGGACGTGGTTTTGATGGTCGCCTACTGCATGCGCTTTCATCCATTGGTGCTGAAGTTCAAGGAAATACTGGACAGCAAAACATACGGCGAGGTGTTCCAGTTGTCTATCTGGACCGAACAACATACTGAACGTGAGCCGTCAAATTGGATATGCCGCGCCGACCAGCTTGGCGGCGGCCAGTTGTTCAGCCATGGCTGCCATTACATAGACCTGATGTTGTGGATGATGGGCAAGCCATTGTACGGTTCCCATGTCGGCACAAACCTGGGCACCCCCTGGATGGAGCGCGAGGGCACCAGCAATGTGTCAATAGCATTCGAAGGCGGCAGGCTGGGATACCACTTTGGAACTTGGGGGGCGCGCGGGACAAGGCTCGGATATTCGTTTCACGCTCACTGCGAAAAAGGGATGCTGGAAGCGGACATCAGCGGAGGCAAGTTGTATTTCCATGGTGACGCCAGCGCGCATGATCCAGACAATTTCAATCCGGCTCAACGGCAAGTCCTTCTGATGGAAATGCAGAACTGCAAACCCACGGAAGAAGAGATGAGGCATTTTATCGATTGCATTGAGACCGGAGCCGTTCCCTTAACTGACGCGGTCTCCAGCCTGGAAGGCTTGAAGGTGATCTGGAAACTCTACGAGGCCGAGGACAAGCGCCAGCTGGCCAACCTCGAAGGCCTCGGTCTCGGCACCATGCGGCAGATGACCAAAATCAATGTCAAGAACTGAACTGGCAACAACTAAATACAAGGATGCCAAATGAGAGGAATAATCGCAATACTGTTTCTTGCAGGGATTAACACTGTAGCCGGGAATGGTTTCGATCTGCTGATCCCGCAGCCGCACGAGGTCGTGTCGTCCGAAGGTCGATGCAAGCTTCCTGCTGTACTAGGCTTCACCGACGAGTTCAAAGACGCGCGGCTGTCGTTGCAGATCGTACGAATGTCGCCTGGCGGCAAACCTGCAGAGAGCGGCTTTCTGACCATTAAGAAGATGGCCATGTCCAAGGGTGACGAGGCCTACGAGTTAAAGATCACGCCAACCGGTGTCGAAGTCTCCGCCGCCGCGCCGGTCGGAGCTTTCTACGCGCTGAAAACCTTGGAGCAACTGGCCCGAGGCGGTGCGCCGCTCCCCTGCGGAACCGTTCGTGACTGGCCCGATTTGAAGTTCCGAGGCATCCATCTCATGACCGGCTGGGTCTACGTTCCCACCATCGAGTTGCTCCGGCAAATGGTCGAGGAGATGGCCGACCTGAAATACAACAAACTGGTCATAGAATATGACGAGCAGTTCCCGTTGAAGAATGGAGCCGGCGACGCATACACCGTTGACGAGCTCCGTGGCCTTGTAAAACTCGCCCAGGACAATTTCATCGAGGTCATACCCCTCATCGATTCACTTGGGCACATGAACCCCTACCTTTGGCCGAAGGAGAACATCCCGCTGCGCGAAGATCCCGCCGTTCCCCGGGAGATGTGCCCGCAGAATCCAGATGCACTCAAGTTCATCAAGAACATTTGGACGGACGTTCTGGGCGTCCATAAGGAAAGCTCCTACGCCCATATCACCGGCGACGAGGTGTTCTTCGCCAGCGTCAAGCCCTGTCCGAAATGCAAGCCCTATGCCGATGCCGGAACGCGGGGGCAACTGTACTGCCGCTACTACTCCGACTTGTCCAAGTGGGTGCGGGATCAGGGCAAGACCCCGCTTATGTGGGGCGATATGATCCTCAAGCACCCTGAGGCTTTGGAGGGTTTTCCGCGTGATGTGGTCATCTGCGACTGGAACTACGCCGGTCCGGAGGAGGGGGTTCTCCGCTCCCCTTTCATGGAATACGATCCCAAGGGACTCTGCGACGAATCCAGGAAAAAACTCTTCTCCCCCTACTGGAACCCCGAGCCGAACGGAGGCTACAATCCGTTCCCCTATCTTAAGTTCTTCGGCGACCAGGGCTTCAAGACTTTGGCATCGAGCTCCGCCTGCACAGGAACCATCCCCCCGCACCGCTTCTCAAGGATATTCTTCTTCAACAATCAGCTTTATTCTATTGAGGCCAAGCGGCAGGAGAAAAGCTGCTTAGGACTGCTCAACACCATCTGGACCACCTGTCCCGTTCCCGGTGTCTGGTTCGGTGTGGCCGCCGGCGGCGAATACGCCTGGAACTGCCGCAAGGAACCGTTCGAGGATTTTGTCCGACGTTTCTCTACCGGGTTCCTGCGCCGCGCGGACTGGACTGGGCCGCTGCTTCAACTGGCCGACACCCATGACTACAAAGGCGATGCCATCCCATCCTTCGAAGGCGATGTCGGTTCTGGCGCCACGCCAATGGCCGCAGAGGTGGGCAAACTCCTGAAGTTCTCCGCCGAGTTCTGCGCCTTCCAGAAGGCGAGACGTCTTCACGACGAGGAGGTGTTCCGGAGTAATGCCGCCGGGAAGCCGGAAGTTATTGATCTGACCAATGCGGCCACATGCGCCCTTAAGGACGCCCTGCCGCCAAAGGCCAGGGGTGTTGTCATTCCCCCGGGAGAACACAGCTACGCCGGACTACCCTTCAAACTCGACGCGGAGCATGTCATCAGCCTCTCCGCGATGGCTCCCAAATCCGTCACCATGCCTGTCGGCCGGAAAACGAACGCCCTGGTCCTCTGGGATATGGGGTATAACGCCTACCCCGATAAAACCCTGGCGACGATGCGGATCGAATACGCCGACAAATCCGAAGCCTCCTTCGAGTTCATAGGCAGCAAGAACATCCTCGACTGGTCTGGGTACGCCAAGACGCCGAAGGACAGCTCCTGCGTCGCCGCCTGGCGCGGCCACAAGGACACCTCGGAGGACCTGGTGAGCTGGCTGACCTGCTGGCGCAACCCCCGGCCTGACGCCGAGGTGGCCAGCATCACCCTTACCCCGGCGCAGACGGGCGTCAACAGTTATTTCATCGTCCTTGGCATCACCGCTCTTGTCGGAGAACAGCCGGTGGCTTCAGCCAAAACGACGAGTTCCCAGGGCGACCCCGATGAGCTTCTCGCTCGTCTCAAGCAGCGGGCCAGCGAGCTGTACCCGCTGTGGATGAAGAAATCCTATGTCGACAAGTCGGCGCAGCTGCTGTTCTCCCCATTCAAGCAATGAAAATATACACCATGACGGATTTAAAATGGTTAGGTAACCGTTCGATTCATACTTGGATAACTGATTTTAGAAAATTCTAATAGGATACAATATGACAGAGTACAGAAAATCCGACTATTCGACGTTGCGCAAAACGATTTACGGGATTGGGTTCCATTGGACTACTTGGAACATTCCCCAAACCGGAGATCCTGTTTCTTTCGAAGAAGCGGTCGAGTGTTTCGATGTCAAAGCCTTTGTCGAACAGGCTATTGAGACCGGAGCCGGGCATGTCATGGTGACTGCAACCCATGCGGATCACAAACTCCCCTGTCCAAATCCGGAAGTTGATAGACTGCTGCTCGGCCGAACATGCAAACGCGATCTTCTCATGGAGATGGCTGATGGTCTAGCCAGGGCCGGAATCAAATTCATGTTGTATTATAACCATGGTGTCTATAATCACACCCCTAATGATCCTCAGGATCCCGAATGGCAGGATGCGATTGGCGCCACCGAAAAGGATCGCTCTCGCTACTATGAAAACTATTGCCGTGTTCTCGGATGGATGGGTAAACACTATGGTCCGAAGGTGATTGCCTGGTGGCTGGACAGCGGATATGAGCACGTTAAGTTTGCCGACACGCCCTGGGATCGGTTCACTGCGGCGGCGAAGGAAGGTTTTGCAGGGAGGCTTGTGACCTACAATTCCGGAGTGCATAATTTGCAGAGTTATACCCCTTTCCAGGACTTTTGGGCGGGCGAAATTTCCGGACTGGATTACCGTCCGCAAGGGAATGAAACACCGACTTCCCTTCCGTGGTATGCGTTTTGCAGTTGGTATCCTTGTCAATGGGGTTTAGACCGGAACAACAAGGATAAACAGTTGCCTGCGATCGATCCGCAGGAAGCAATCGATCTGCTAGAGAGTTTTCGGCAATGTAACGGTGCGGTCACATTCAATCTGCTCTGCTATCAGGATGGCACCGTGCCACAAAAGGAAATGCAGATAATGAAAGAGATCAAACGGCAAATCCTGAATAATGAAAGAATAAGACGAGTTGAAGCTGAAGTCCCTGGCTGTTCTAACTAAACGTATAGGAATTTCAAAGTTTGTAATAGATTCCGAGTGTCCAAGTGGCCGAGAGACCAAGTTTTAAAGAAAAAGACACGCTAAAGCCGTGAACTCCAACTAATTTCAATTTCTAATTCGTAATTTCTAATTCGTAATTCGGCTGTTCGATTGTTCAAAAGTTGCGGCCCCTGGCCGCCTAAATTAAAAACGAAAAGGAAGCGTATATGTCAAAGATGGTTATCCCAGACAACGATGGCGACAGATTGAGATGGTGGCGTGAGGCCCGTTTCGGACTCTTTATCCACTGGGGCGTGTATTCGGTCCTGGAAGGCTATTGGCAGGGCAAGCAGACCGAACCCATAGGCGAATGGATCCAGCACAGCGAGCGCATCCCGATGGCGGAGTACCGTAAATTCGCCAAACAGTTGACGCTGGAGCGCTTCGACGCCACCGAGTGGGTCGCTCTGGCGAAGGCGGCAGGCATGAAATACATTGTGTTGACCGCCAAACATGCCGACGGCTTCGCCATGTACGACTCCAAGTGCTCGGACTACAACATTGTAAAGATGGGGCCGTCCGGACGGGATCCGGCTCGCGAGTTGGCCGAGGCCGCCCGTAAGGCCGGACTAACCATGTGCTTCTATTACAGTCAGGCCGTCGATTTCGAACACCCGGACGCCCCTGGCAACGACTGGGACTTCGACCCTGCCAAGGCCGACTTCTCCCGCTATTTCGAAGAGAAGTGCAAGCCACAACTGAGGGAACTCCTCACCGAGTACGGCGATGTCGGCATGATCTGGTTCGACAACCCCAGGGTCATCACCTGGGAGCAAAGCCTTGAGCTTAAGCAGATGATGGCGGAACTCCAGCCGGCATGCCTGTCAAGCGGAAGGCTCAGCTTTGAACGCGGAATGAGCGACTATGATTCTCTGGGTGACAATCAGATCATGTCCTGGAACATGTCCGGCGACTGGGAGACACCTGCCACCATGAACGACACCTGGGGATACAAGCGTGGCGATCAGAACTGGAAATCATCGGCGCAGATGATCCAGCAGTTGGTTGATCTCTCAAGCAAGGGCGTCAACTACCTGCTGAACATAGGTCCCAAAGCGGACGGGGAAATTCCCGAGCCAAGCGTGCGGTCGCTGAAGGATTTCTCAAAATGGATGGGAGCCAACGCCGAATCAATCCACGGCTCCTCGGCCTCGCCGTTCACAACGGCCTTCGACTGGGGACGTATCACCACAAAAGAAAACAAGCTGTACTGCCACGTGTTTGACCAATCAAAACGGTTGGAACTCCCTGGCCTCCGCAACCATGTTACCGCAGCGGAACCATTGGCCTCGCTAGGACACGGACTGAAGATCGAGCAGTCTCACGACGCGAAGCTGGACCGGCACATGGTAGCCATCACCCTACCTGAGAAAGCGGCAGACGAGCCATTGATGGTCGTCAAGCTCGAGCTTGACGGCGTGCCTGACATCATCGTCAACCCCTTCCAATCACCGGACGGTTCTCTCTTTCTCACGGCGGCCAAGGCGAGCTGCCAAGGACAAGACGCCTCCAGTGTGGCCTCGGGACGCTACAACCTCAACTACCCGGAAAAGCAGAATGTCACCCCGGCCGAGATTCTCGGGGAGTGGCTCGCCGGGGGTCTTGACGTGTCATGGGACTTTCTTTTTTATGAGCCAGGCGAATTCCTGGTGGAGATGCGCGTAGCGACCAAAAGCCCACAAGACATGGTCGAAGGTTTCAAAATTCGCTTGGAATGCGATGGGCAGGAGATGTCCGCAACGCTGGCCGACGGAAAAATGTCGGCGGACGCCGACAGCCAAGGTTTCATGGAGACGACCTTGATCCTTGGAAGGCTGCCCCTGTCCCGTCCGGGAAGGCGTCAATTGCTGATGCGGGCGGAAGGTCCTTGGAAGCCAATGATCAATGGCCTCTATTTACGTATATGAATTTCAAAGTTGGAACAGTTATTTTCTAAACTCTGAAATTCATCTTTTGCGAATTGCGAAATTCGCACTTGGAGTGCGGTACCTTGGTACCGCCTTTCTTCTGACAAGCTTGCTTGTCAGTTAGACGAGGAGCAAGCTCCTCTGAACAAGGCTGTAACAAGTTACAGCACTCCAAGGTCAGGCCGAAGCGCCTGACGTAAATTTGGAGCTTGGAATTTTAAAGTCGCGGCTTACAGGTGCCTAATTAATAGCACGGAGCAACAATCTAACAGCGGGAATACGCATGCAAGTTAAACCGATTAATGAAGCGGAAGCGATCATTGACCCGTTCTGGGATCCGGTGCTTAGCGAGCTCAGCAGTTGGAGCATTGAGTCCGGAGCAAAGCATGGACTGGCAGTCCGTCAGAATTGGTGCTGGGTGAGTTTTGAGTGGGCGCGGCGTCCGGACGCTGGACCGGCATTTAGGATGCGGCGCATATTTGGTGTGGATTGTGGCGACTATGACAGGCTGGTGCTTTCTGTAATGGCTCCTGAAAACGCCGTGGTGCGTATTATCGCCGATACAGACCGTGGCCTTCTGCGACTGGACGCCCAACCTGCTGGCATTATGAAGAAGGAATTGGCCTTGGACTTGAAAGGTGCGATGCGCCTGGAGGCCGTCACTATCGAAGTCGAAGCCGGCTCAGATGGCATTGCGCAAGGCTGGTTCAACTGGCTCGGCCTCCAGCATAGCGGTCGACTGGAGCATATGCTCAAAACTCGGACTTCATGGGATACCCTCTGGGATAAATACCTGAAAGACGAGTCGTTCATCCCTCGGTTCACGCCCAGCTACGGTCTGATGTTGAACACCAAGGAACTCGATGCGTTGCGCCGACGGCATGAGGTGCTGGTTCACGAGGGTAAGGCGTCACCATTCATTGCGGCGGCGGCCGCGGCTCAGGCCGCGCATCCCGAGATGATGATCCATGATTTCGTGAATTTCTGGGGAGACAGCCGCTACAACCGCGAACGCGATCACGGCAAGTTCATATTTAATCACGGTCTAAACGCCGCCGTAGCCGGGCATCTGCTGCGGGACAAAAACCTGTTGCGTCTGGCGGCCCGCTATGCCATGACCATCGGAATGTGCAAGAACTGGGACGATGGCTTCCTCTGTCGTTTCCCGGGCGGAATTTTCGAGCATCGTTGCTTCGTGCAGAGCCTGTGCGCGTACGAAGTCGCCGGCATCCTCGATTTGGCCGGAGAGTGCTTCACCGATCTCGGGCGTGACTTCCTGCTACGCCGTCTTGCCGAGGAAGCCATTGGTGCCATCCAATACAACACCTGGAAGTACGACTACATTTTCGACTGTAACCAACTGGCTTGGTTCACGCCGGGGCGCATGTTGGCCTTGGGCGTCCTGAACTGCGAATGGAAACATGTGCGGCCGTACCTTGACATCGCTTACCATGAGCTATGCGAGAGCCTTGAGCGCACCATCCTGTCAGACGGCGGCTACGTGGAAGGACCTGACTATTTCCGCTGCGTGGGACGCGACGCCGGCCTCGGCTTCTACTACTACAGCCGTTCGACCGGCAGGTCGATGGCTGAGCTGGTTCCCGCAACCATGAAACGTTGTGGTGATTTCGGTGAGCTTGTGGCCAGCGAGGACGGCGCGCAGGACGTGATTCCCTTCTGTGACGCACTGCCATTGCACGATCTCATCTCCCAGGCCATCATGGCGACCGTGTCTCCGACAAGCGCCTGGGCGCGGATGTTGCGTACTACCATCGCCCGCAATAACGGGTTGCCGGTCAATGCGGTCTTTGGCCCTGTCCACCCGCCTGCGATGGCGGATAATGCCATCGCCTGGGGATTGGCGGATCACCTGGTGTCAGCGCCATCGGAGCCCCTGCCGTTCGTTTCTCTGCCGGACATGGGGCCGCTGGCCTCGCACCGCAAACTGGGCGGACACTGGGTCAAGCTATTCATCCAAGGCAACAAGGCCGGTGCCGGGCACACGCACGAGGACAAGGGCAGTTTCGTGCTCGAATTCGCTGGAGATACCTTCGCCATGGATCCGGGTAAGTGTGACTATGGGCACCCGCTGGCCTATGTCCTGAAGCATTGCGAACGGCACAACATGCTTGTGCCATATGGATTGAGCATGCGTACCGCTCCGCAATGTCCGCTGATGCACGATGTGAAACCCAGAGGAGTCGGCGATGCAATTTCATTTCATGCGGAAATCGACACCAGTCCCGGCTGGGAAACGTATTATCGATACTGGCACCGCAAATGGGACTCGCCCACCCCAAATATTATGACCGTAACAGACGACTACGAACTTGCGGCGGGTGACGGCGTTGAATTTTACTGGCAGACGCGGTTGCCGGTAAGTCTTGCCGGATCTACTGCCGTCATCATCGGCCAACAAGGTCGCGTTGAGGTTGAAGCACCTGAAGGCTGCACCTGGCGGGTGGATGAACTACCTCTTCTTGCTGGCATTCAGCGCCGTCTAGCTTTCCGGCTTGAAGGAAAGTCCGGATGTTTTGCTGTACAAGCGCGACTCATACAATGAAAAAACAGGTCATCAGTGGGGGATTAACAATTGCAGACAGGAGACGATTAATTGATTAAACTTTTTCATGCTGGAAATAATACCGATACTAACTGTAGTGGCAAAACATATCATTGCGGGACGTTGACGTATGCGAAAATCGGGTTGGTGGGATTGTTCGCATCGCTGCTCTGGGGTGACTTCTGTTTCACCCTCATGGAAACGGTTGTGCCCAGCATACTGCCGCTGAAGCTGAAGTCCCTGGGATGTTCTAACTGGATGATGGGATTGATCCTTTCCACCGTTCCCAGCGTCTTAAGCATAACCGTATGCCCGTATATCAGCTTTAAGAGCGACCGTTATCGCAGCAAATGGGGCCGCAGGATCCCGTTTATCGCCTGCACGATGCCGTTCCTGTGCATCAGTCTGGCAATGCTGGGTTGGAGCAGTGAGATACAGGTCTTCCTGCAAGCATATTTTCCGATATTGAACAGATACGCCCCTTCGACTGTGGCAATCGGCTTGATAGCGCTGTTCATGGCGATATTCCAATTTTACAATATGTTTGTCTCCTCGTTGTTTTTCAGTCTCTTCAACGATGTCATCCCACCGCAGTTCATAGGCCGCTTCATAGGCCTGCTGCGGGTCGTGAGCGCTGTAGCTTCGACACTTTACAATTATTTCATTTTCCAGTTTGCCGAATCCCACATGCGTGAAATCTTCCTGGGCGCGGCGCTTATCTATTTTGTCGGACTGGGGATGATGTGTTTCTTAGTTAAGGAGGGCGAATATCCTCCAATTGAAGGTGAGGCCGACAGGGACAAGCGCGGGATAAAAGGGATCGTGACATTTTTTAAGGAGTGTTTCACGGATAAGTTCTACTGGTTGATATTTTCGGCCCTCTCTATTGTTTCTATTGCCTATGCAATAAATACTTTTGACATATTCTTCAAGCGGGAAATGTCCCTGTCTCTGGATCAGATCGGGAAAATGACTGCGATTACCGGTGCGGCGATGATAATCGCGATGTATTTCGGAGCCATTTTCATTGATCGCTGGCATCCGTTGAGGGTGACTGTTTATGTGTTCGTGTTCAGCCTGGTTGCCAGCTCTATGGGATGGGTGTGGATTTTTATCAATCTTCCAGGGAGTTATTTTTTCTGGTTATGCCTTGGCGGCAATCTGATTGCGGCGTTCCAGCTCGCTCTGTCTACAGCAACTGGATTCCCCCTGCAGGTCCGCCTTTATCCGCAATCCCGCTTCGCGCAATTTTGTTCTGCACAAGGGATAATCCGATCATTTTGTACTATGGGGGCCGGCGTTGTTGCGGGACTATTCATAGATGCAATAAGATATTTCTGCGACAGGGGTGATTTCGCATATCGCTTTAATTTCATGTGGACTCTTTTCTTTGCCGCGATAGGAACAGGTTTGACTGTCCTCATATATCTCAAATGGTATAAACTCGGTGGTGATGCCCATTTCCATCCGCCTGCGCCGTGGAGCCCTAAGGGCGTTGAGGAGATGCCGAGAGTTCCTACGGTCGGAGTGCAGTCGAAATGGCTGAACATTGCATTGCGGTTGTTCGATCTGATCATGCTCCTGTCGGTGCTGGGAATTCCGCTGCTGATGTGGTGGATGCACCGTCAACATACCATGAAAGCCTTCAACTGGTTCTTGATCCTTCTTCTGCCGTTGTCAATTCTCGCATGGTTATGTTGGAAGATTCTGGAGCGTAACATCAGGAAAGACATGGAACGCGCATTCAAAGGCGAAAGCTTGCGCAACGGGTTCCCTCATCATGGTATGCTCATGGCGATGGGGGTTAAGTTCTTGCTGGCTGTAGGGCTTTGGATGGCGCAGGTGATAATAACCGTCAACATGGGAATGGAAAATGAAGCTGTAATTTTCGGACTGGGCAATGTAATCACGAATTTCCTGTTGATTGGAAGCGTGTGGCTTTTCACCCGTATCGAGCGTGGACATCTAGTAACCCTGGATATGCAACTTTCATAGAGTATCTGGACTCTTGGAAATTCTTTCAAGCACTACTTTTCAAGGTTTTGGTCTGATTTGAATAGTAAGTGATCATCGCTTTTGACACTTTTGATGATAGTTTTCCTGAAAAATAATAAAATTTTTTTCAGGAAAACTATAAAAAGCAGTAGAGAGGAAAATACGTGGATACCAAGACTTACGATGTTGCCATTATCGGGGCAGGTGTTTCAGGCGCCTCTATTGCAAGGCTGCTCTCCGCTTATGAGATCAAAGTTGCGCTTGTGGATAAATGCCCGGACGCATGTTTCGGCGTTTCAAAGGCAAATTCAGGAATAGTGCATGGTGGATTTCACCACCCTGTCTCCACCTTGAAGTCCAGACTGGAACTCAAGGGAAACATGATGTACGACCGCTTGCATGAGGAACTGGGTTTCCCTTTCAAACGCACAGGCATAATTGTCGCTGCTTTTTCAAACGAGGAAATGAAGACCGTGCGGAAGCTTTATGAGCAGGGCGTCGCGAACGGCGCGCCAGGCATAGAGATCTGCGGTACAGAAAGGCTTTTAACTCTCGAACCCAAGCTGAATCCGGATGTAGCCGGCGGGCTATATGCACCGCACGGAGGAGTGGTGGAGCCATACCGTTTTGTCTTTTCCCTGGTCGAATCAGCGCTTCTCAACGGGGCTGAATTCATCAGGAGTTTTGAAGTTGAAAAAGCGTCATATGACGGTTCAATGCACAAGCTCGTCTCATCGACCGGAGACATTATAAAATCTTCTTTTGTAATAAACGCAGCCGGACTTTATGCTGACAAGGTTTCAGAAATATTCGCAGCCGAACAGTTCAAGATATTTCCACGGAAAGGCGAGGAGTTCCTGTTGGACAGGAATTCCCCCGCGTACCCTGTAAATGTGATATTCCCGGTTCCGGCCAGGGAATCCAAGGGCATGCTCGTGATCCCCACAGTTGAAGGAACGGTGATGATTGGACCAACTTCGCAAAATATTCAAGACAAAGAGGACAGTTCCACCACTTATCGAAATATGGAGAAGGTTTTCCTTCAGGCATCGAGAATGATTTCAGGCATTTCCAGACGAGACGTGATAACCTCATTTTGCGGACTGCGGCCTGTCTCAGAGAACGAAGATTTCATGATAGAAAAATCAAAGAAAGCTCCGAATTTCATTCAGGTTGCCGGAATCCAGTCGCCGGGATTGACCGCAGCTCCTGCGATTGCCGAATATGTTGCCGGAATACTTGCTTCAGAATGCGGTCTCGAACTGCAGAAGAAAAAAGACTTTATTCCAAATGTTCCACGGAACGAGAGAATTTATGGGATTAGTCCAGAAAGGCTTGACGACCTGATAAAGAAAGATCCGGCCTTCGGGAACATTATCTGCCGTTGCGAGCAGATTTCCGAGGCCGAAATTGTGGATGCCGTGAAGAAAGGGCATGTCACCCTTGACGGAATTAAATTCTATACCAGGGCTGGTATGGGCAGATGCCAGGGCGGTTTTTGCACATATAAAATTTTAAAGATCATATCAAGGGAGACCGGTATTCCGGTTGAAGAAATAACCCGCAAAGGCGGAAAAAGCGTTGTCACCGGCGAGAGGCTTTCCTCGGAGCTTTATGAAAAATCAGTTAGTTCCTTATGAAACGTTATATCAAATGTTTTTGCGATGTTTTCTTGGCAGTAGCACAGGCATCTTGCCTGTGTGTCTTTGGGCGTCTCGCCCATCTTAATCTCCTAATACCAAGAACGCGCAATAAATTGCGCTACTACCAACGCGCCGTAAGGGCGCATTTTTCTTATTTTTCGGATTTCGATATTCGAGTTTTTGATGCGGGCAAAGCCCGCTTTCGGGAGGATTTGAAATGATCTGTAAAAAATATGATGCTGTTATCGTTGGTGGAGGGACAGCGGGGCTTTCTGCGGCACGTCAGATATCGGAGAAGGGATTTTCAACGGCTATAGTGGAACGCGAAAACTGTCTTGGCGGCATACTCAACCAGTGCATCCATGCCGGATTTGGCCTGCACAGATTCAAGAGGGATCTTACTGGACCTGAGTATGCGGAAAAAGACATTGAGTTGCTGTCCGGCAGAAGTATTGATGTTTTTACCGGGACGACGGTGTTCGACATAAAAGCGGAAAGTGAAAACAGGACTCTGTATGCTTCCTCAGAAAAAGGTGTGATGGAATTAGAGGCTCGCGCGGTAGTGCTTGCAATGGGCTGCCGAGAAAGGAACCGGGGCAATCTTGGAATAGGCGGATCAAGGCCTGCTGGTATCATGACTGCCGGGCTTGCGCAAAGACTTCTAAATATCGAAGGGTATCTGCCCGGGGAAAAAGCTGTTATAATAGGCTCGGGCGATATCGGCCTAATAATGGCAAGGCGTTTGACCTGGTCCGGTGCCAAGGTGATGGCTGTGGTGGAGATACTCCCTTACCCGTCTGGGCTTGCCAGGAATATCGCACAGTGCGTGGACGATTTCGGAATACCTCTGCTCTTGGGTTATACAGTATCTTCAATCAATGGGAATGAACGGGTGGAGTCTGTTGATATTTCACCGTTCAGGGATGGGGTCCCGGATCTTTCACGGAGCTTCAGGATGGAATGCGATACCGTCCTGATCTCTGCAGGTCTTGTTCCGGAAAATGAACTCTCGGTGAAGGCTGGAGTTAAAATTTCCAATGCGACAAACGGGCCTTTTGTCGATTCGTCAATGATGACAAGCCTGCCCGGTGTTTTCGCCTGCGGGAATGTACTTCATGTTCATGACCTGGTCGATTACGTATCCGAGGAATCTTCTGTATGCGGGGATTCCGTGGCGGAATATCTTAATGGGGGCAGCAAACAGATTGAAGGTTTTGTCCGTGCCGGTTCGAATGTGAAATACGTGGTTCCGTCGAAATACCGCAAAGGTTGCTCCGGTAGATTTTATCTGAGGAGTTTGGCTCCTTTTGAAAGTGCTTCACTGAATGTGAATTGCAGACATGAAATTCTTCTGAACCGAAAAATGAAATTTGTGCGTCCGTCTGAAATGATAAGTTTCACACTTGAGCCGGAAATTTTGGATAAGCTCGCGGAGCAGTCTGGAACTTTGCCAGATATTCAGGTCTCGATAATGGTATGAGTTACATAGGAAAATGACCAGGGACCAAGTGACCGAGTAATCAGAAAAATGAGATAACAACTGAGCTGATTTCAAAATGCGGGAAAATGTTGCTATGGCAATGTCTTGAGTTGGTCCGCCTAGGCGGATTAGTTTGTTCTTAGTATTCAATAAGATCCGCAAGCTAAAGCTTGTACTCCAACTTAAGAAATCAGCTCTTGTAAGGCAATTTGAAAATTGCCTCAACAAAATGGAATTATAAATTCTAACATGGCAACTTGGTTACCCGGTCACTTGGCCACTCAGTTACAGGAGGCTTCATGACAACAATGAAAAAAGATTTTATATGTATCATATGTCCTGCTGGATGCCGCCTGTCGGCGGAGAAAAATGATTCCGGAAGAATAAGCGTTTCGGGAAACAAGTGCCCTAAAGGTTCGGAATATGCGACCAAGGAACTATCCAATCCCGAAAGAACTGTCACTGCAGTGGTGAGAACAGATTCGGAAGATATGCCCTTTATCCCGGTTCGAACTGATAAGGCGATTTCGCGGGAGCTTGTAAGTTCACTCCTGAAGGCAATTTATTCCATGAATGTCAAATTGCCGGTTCGGAGAGGCGATGTCCTAATCAGGGATTTTCAGTCAAGCGGCGTGAATGTGATTTTTTCAAGAAGTTTAGAAATCTAAGAGTTCTCACACGGAGTCACAGAGTTCACTGAGTTTTTAATAATAATACAAGTTTTGTTGGAATTAACGGAATCTTTTCCGCAGGAAAATCTGGGGATCCAGATAAAAATGTTTTTCGTACACGGAAACAAATCCGCTTTCCGAGGACTTGATTTCCGCGTTGAGAAAACATTTGTGATTCCGTTCTCTTAACGCCGTGTTCTCTGTGTCGCTGTGAGAGATAATCTTTTCTGAAGTTTGATGTTTTGATTGGTACTCGTGACTTTAACGTGTGTTTTTTCTTAAACTCGGTCACTTGGTCACTTGGTCACTTGGCCACTCGGTCACTTGGAATCTATTAAAAAGGAGTCACTTATGAATATTGTAGCGCATCGGGGATATTCGGGTAAATATCCCGGAAACACATTGGCTGCTTTTGATGCCGCGCTCAGGCATCCGGAATGCGGCAAGAAAATAACCGGAATGGAGATTGACATACAGTTAAGGGTCCGCTAAAAAATAAATTGGGCATTTGACGGGAAATACAGGTGTTTGTATTTTAGGCGCAAACCCTGAGCGTATCGAGAATACGCGAAGGGTGAAGCAACGAAGAAGACAAATGCATGGATTCCCGTCCCAAAGGGCTGGCGTTCTTCCGGCCGCTTATCACGTTGCTCAATCGTCAAATATCTTCAGATATTCTCCTCTTTCGCACCATGATAATCAATCCGAAATATTCGCCAGCAAATGCCCAAGTTATTTTTTAGCGAGCCCTAAGCGCCGACAATAAGATTGTGGTTTTCCATGATAACGAAGTCGAGGTGGAAGGACAGAAAAGACCGGTCTCGTCTTTAACTCATGAAGAACTTGTGGAGCTTGAAAAACCCAAGCTTAAAGGGGAAAAGATCTGTCTTTTCGAGGATGTTTTACGTCTTGTCGATCACCGTCTGGAACTTCTGGTGGAGATAAAGGCCGGAAAATATCAGCCGTCCATCTTGCTTGATTTGGTCGCTGAACAGATGAAATGGTATCGTCCTTCCGGCAGTCAGATAATCATCCACTCCTTCTCAGCGGAAATAATGAGGGCTGCGCTGATTCGCTTTGCCGGCGAAAACGTGAAATACGGAATTCTCTGCGGGAAAGCGGAAGAGATTGATAAATTCAAAGATATCATGGACAAGATAGATTATGTTCATCCTTCTTGGACTGGGATTCTCGAAGCTCCCAAGGCTTTTGCCAAGACGCAACACCCCTTCCACATCTGGACAGTAAACAGAAAAGAGGATTTCGACAAGCTCATGAAGCTCCCCTGCAATGACAAAATCCGCGCAGTCATGACGGATGAGTTGGAACTGATGTGCGGAAAAAATAGTTAAAGCTTACGCAAAAGGATGTCAGCATATTGTTGCCCAGAATTGGGTTGAAAAAAGAAGAATAAGCGATACAATAAGATCAAACTCCTAAAATGGCAGGCAATAACATGAGTATGGTCAAAAGAATGCTTAAGTTGCCACGTGAACAGAGTTTTTTCCTATTTCCATATCCTTGAGGATACCCTCTTGGGATTCTTTCTTGAACCCTATCACTGTTCCTTCCGGAAAAGGCTTTCCCATAAGCCTAAATTTTATTTTTTCGATAC
>CAZION010000066.1:0-31462 GCA_964540865.1 uncultured Victivallis sp. | reverse complement strand
GAAGAAAATACTTTGTGACTTTGCGCCTTTGTGTGAGGTGGAGTTTCAAAGGAGTTTCAAGAAGTATTGATTTTTTTCAGCAGCCATTGATGCGCCTTCGATAACCCCCGATGTATACTCCCGGGAAATATTGGCTGAAATAAATGCGATGACTTTGGTCTTTCCGTGGCGCATGCTGGTTGCAACACCATTGCGGCTGTACCCCATTTTTGCGGCAATCCCCCTGATCCGAGCCCGCATCTTCTCGCCGACCCGGCCTGGTTTGCTTCTCTCCCCCAGCACAACAGATACAGTGTTGTGACTGACTTTCGCCTTTTTCGCAATGTCTTTTATAGTTACCATGAGATACCCGAACCAAATGTTAGTGGTTATATGAATTAACGTTAATCCATAAAACGATTATACAATAATTATTTGCAGAAAGCAACAGGGGGAATAAAAAAAACTAAAAGTTTTTTCCGATTTTTTTCCGAAAAACTGTAATCGGTCGGTCCGCCCCAATATCTCCTGAAAATAACCACAGAGGCATCCCGATGTCTTTAGAGGAACCGGGATAAACTCCGGCACAAAGTCGAAGATCCCGGCCCGAAGGTGTCGGGAAATATTTTCACCACGAAGAAGCGAAGGGCACGAAGTAATACATCAAGCTTATTTTTTTCCTTCGCGTCTTGCTCGGTCAGAGACAAACCCTTTTGAAAACGGTTTTTTCTCTGACTCTTTTTCGAAAACTTTTACCTGTTTCTTCTCTGTAATACTATCTGTCAACTTTTTGTTTTTCTTGCGCGTTTTTAATCTTAGTTGGGTCCAATTCCCCGACCCTTGGGTCGGCTTTGATTTTCTTTTTCATGCTTTGCCCCGTCGAATGCCTGGGGATAGTTTTCGTGTTTCGCAGTCAATCCTTTTCTGTGTGTTCCGCGTGTTCTGTGGTTGAAATCGGTTGTGCATTTGCTGTGTTCCAGGCCCTCTGTGGTTAGTCCCGGGTTTAGACTGAGGGATTACAATACATTTCGCAACGGTTAGGCATTGTCCGAGTCTAACCACGGGCTACTGTCAACCATGGTGAAGAGCGTGGGATCCCAGTTGTGGCCATATATGATTTGCTTGATTTATCCGCCCCTCCGATTACCTTACCCGCCAATATGAAATAAAAATCCCTGTCAGTGTTTCTGCCTGGAGGTGAAACAAATGTTAAATAATATTGCTTCAAGTTTACTGGCTGTTAAGAGTAAAAGTCCATTAGTGCATCAGATAACCAATTACGTGACGGTCAATGACTGCGCCAACGTTACTTTGGCCATAGGCGGGTCGCCTGTCATGGCCGATGACTTGGAAGAGGCGGCTGACATGGCGTCATTGGCACAGGCGTTGGTGATCAATATTGGCACCCTGAATGCGCGAACAAGGGCTTCAATGCTGGCGGCCGGAAAGAGGGCCCGCGAGCTTGGTATCCCTGTAATCCTTGACCCTGTTGGGATTGGGGCTACAAAACTGAGGACAGATACAGTCAAAACTATTATTGAAGAAATCTGCCCCTCTGTCATTCGCGGCAACATGTCCGAAATCAAATGCCTGGCCGGATTTGACGTTGAGATCAAGGGGGTTGACTCGATAGCGGATGATAGGCAGGGCGCATTGGTTGCCAGAACATTGGCGAAGCGGCTCGGGTGTATTGTCGCCATTACAGGCAAACAGGACTTCGTGAGCGATGGAACAAGAACGGCCCTGATTGACAACGGCCATGAACTTTTATCCAAGGTTACAGGAACCGGGTGTATGACGAGCGCCCTGATCGGTACTTACTGCGGCGCAATACAGGATTGGTATCTGGGGACGGTTGCGGGGATACTGACAATGGGACTGGCCGGAGAAATGGCCGAACACGCATTGATTCCGGGTGATGGTGTCGGAATGTTTAAAGTCCGCTTGTTTGATGCCATATACAATCTAAGCCCGGAAAATATCCGTATGCAAGGCAGGGTAAGCTGTGAATAAGAAAGAGATTGATTGCCTGCTCTGTCTGGTCACAGACAGGGAAATATTAAAGGGACGAGACCTGTGTCATTGTGTGGAGGCGGCCATTGCGGGTGGGGTCACGATGATCCAACTCAGGGAGAAAACGGCATCGAGCCTGACTTTTTATGAGACTGCCAAACTGCTTAAAACGGTCACGGATAGCCATAAGATTCCCTTTATTATCAACGACCGCCTTGATATTGCCATTGCGGTTGATGCCGACGGATTGCACCTTGGGCAGGATGATCTGCCTCTTTCAATGGCCCGCAAGCTTTTCGGCTGGAAAAAAATAATTGGCGTTTCTGTCTGCACGGTGCATGAGGCGCTCCTCGCCCGGGAAGCGGGAGCGGATTATCTTGGAGTTGGTGCGATGTTCGCAACTCCATCGAAACAGGATGCCCGGCATGTTTCGCTGGCGACATTGAAGGCAATAAAGGAGTCCGTAGACATCCCCGTTATTGCTATTGGTGGCATTGGCCCCGAAAATCTTGAATCAGTTATGACGACAGGAATAGACGGAGTGGCCGTTATCTCCGCAATCCTGCAGGCGGATGACTGCCGAAATGCTGCGGCACAGCTCTGCAGATTGCTCGCGAAACATTAGCCCAAGGGGAGGGACCACCCCTAATGCCACCCAACTTAAGCGGTTCTTGACTGTTAACAAATCCAGAATTGATGTTGTGCCGCCGGCCCTGCGGGGGCTTAAACTATATTTGATTATTAATCAACCCCACGCTTACCCGGCTTCGTAAAGCCTACGCCGTGGCAGGCGCATGGGGCTACAATATGTCGCCCTCTGCGAGGGCTGAATATAAAAAGACGGTTCACTTTATTTTAATAGCCTCCGCAGGAGGTGAAACAATGTTGTGTCCTCCGTCCTGTCCTTCATAGCTTCTTAGCGGAGTAGGAAGCTTCTTAGCGAAGGGGGAAGCCCAAAGGCGTAAGCCTTGGGAGAATACGGATTCTTTTCTTCAGCTCTTCAAAATCTCCGCCAGGAACTGGCCGGTGTATGATTTTGGATTTTTCGCCACCTGTTCCGGGGTGCCTTCGGCCACCAGCTGACCGCCTTTATCGCCGCCGTCCGGGCCGAGGTCGATTATATGGTCTGCGGTTTTTATCAGTTCGAGGTTGTGCTCTACAACTAGTACCGTGTTTCCATGGTCGCGGAGACGCATCAGGACTTCTAGAAGCTTGTCAACATCCGCTATGTGTAGTCCGGTTGTGGGTTCATCCAGGATGTAGAGGGTGTGACCTCGCGGAATCCTTGCGAGTTCCGCAGACAGTTTGACGCGCTGGGCTTCGCCGCCTGAAAGGGTCGTGGCTGGCTGCCCGAGATGAATGTATCCCAACCCGACCTCCTCCAGCGTCTTGAGTTTGCGGTGGAGCTTCGGTATCGCCGAGAAAAATTCGCTCGCGTCGCTGACTGTCATTTCGAGAACGTCTGCAATGCTTCTGCCCTTGAAGAGGACGCTGAGCGTCTCCCGGTTGAAACGTCTTCCTTTGCATGCGGAACATGTCACGTAAACTTCGGGAAGGAACTGCATCTCTATTTTCTTTACGCCGTCGCCTTTGCATTCCTCGCAGCGCCCGCCTTTGACGTTGAAGCTGAACCTTCCTGACTTGTAGCCGCGCATTTTTGATTCCGGCAGCCTGGAATAAAGATCGCGGATGATGCCGAAAGCGTCAGTATACGTCGCCGGATTTGAACGCGGAGTCCTGCCAATCGGACTCTGGTCAATGACAATAGCCTTGCCGATGTTGTCGAGGCCGGTGATGCGTTTATGTTTCCCCGGCATGTCGGTCCCTATGTCGAAATGGCGGTCAAGTGCGACGCGGAGGGTGTCGTCGATAAGGCTGCTCTTCCCGGAACCGGAAACCCCGGTTACACAGCAGAATGTCCCGAGCGGGATTTTGACGTTTATTTTTTTCAGGTTGTTGTGTTCGGCGCCTTCTATTGAGAGGAATGTCCCATTGCCCTTGACCCGCTTTGCCGGAAGCGGAATGGATTTTTCACCGGACATGTATTTGCCGGTTATCGAGGTTTTTGTTTTTTCAACTTCCGCAGGAGTTCCTGCGGCTACGACTTCACCGCCGTGCCTGCCAGCGCCGGGACCGAGGTCGATCACGTAATCAGCCCTGCGTACGGTGTCGAGATCGTGTTCAACTACGATGACTGTGTTTCCGGTGTCACGGAGTTTTTCCAGGGTGTTCAGGAGTTTTACATTGTCCTTCTGGTGGAGTCCGATGCTGGGTTCGTCCAGAATATACAGGACGCCGGTAAGGCCGCTGCCGATCTGGGTTGCCAGGCGGATACGCTGTGCTTCACCGCCGGAAAGTGTTCCGCTTTCGCGGTTGATGGTCAGATATGAAAGGCCCACGTCCTTAAGGAAAGAGAGGCGGCTGCGAATTTCGCGGACCACCTCATGAGCGATGGTTTTCTCCTCATCCGTGAGTTTCAGTTTTTCGAAGAATAAATCAGCCTCAGAGACTGTGAGTTCATTATATTTGTGGATCCCGAGGCCTCCGACTTTGACTGCCAGGCTTTCAGGACGCAGCCGGTGTCCATCGCAGGTCGTGCATTTCATACGGCGCATGTAGTTTTTTAGACGTTCGCGTACGGCTTCGCTTTCGGTCTCGACATAACGGCGCTGTAGATTTTTAAGCACGCCTTCGAACGGTTTGTCGAGTTTGTGCATCTTGCCGGAACGCCAGTAGTCGAAACTGATTATCTCATCACCGCTGCCGTTGATGAGCACGTCCTGTATCTTCTTCGGAATATCCTTGAATGGCACGGCTGTCATGTCAGGGAATTTATAATGTTCGGCAATGCATCTAAGAAGGTGATTATAGTATATGAGAAGGCGGCGCGGTCCTCTGCGCCAGGCGGGAATTGCGCCTTTCTTTATCGGTTTTTCTGGATCGGGGACAACCAGTTCCGGATCAAAGACGAGCATTGTGCCGAGACCGTTGCATACGGGGCATGCCCCGTATGGACTGTTGAATGAAAAGTTCCGGGGTGCAAGCTGTCCGAAGCTGATTCCGCACTTGACGCAGGCAAGCTGTTCGCTGATCTGCTCTTCTGTCCATTGGGCTTTCTTGTCATCGGGATTTTCAATCAGGATGGATATGATGCCTTCGCCGCATCGGAGTGCGAGTTCTACGGAATCATTGAGCCTGGACGATTCGGTCTTTCCTGTGACAAGGCGGTCGACAATCGCGTCTATGCTGTGTCTGATGTTCTTCTCGAGTTTCGGGAGTTTTCCGTCGAGCTCATAGATTTCACCGTCGATCCTCGCCCTGACGAATCCGTCGCGCTTCAGTTTTTCGATTATGTCCTTTTGCTCTCCCTTCCGTCCGCTGACGTAAGGTGCGAGGATCATCATCTTTTTTCCGGGCGGAAGATTCAGGAGTTTTTCGCAAATGGCCTCGGCGCTCTGACCTTTTATCGCAACACCGCATTTCGGGCAGTGCGGTTTGCCGATATGGGCATAAAGCAGTCTTAGATAATCATAGATTTCCGTGGTGGTAGCGACCGTGGAGCGCGGGTTGCTTCCGGCTGTACGCTGTTCGATTGCAATGGCCGGTGAAAGTCCTTCTATGTGCTCGACATCGGGTTTCTGCATCTGGTCGAGGAACTGCCTTGCATAGGAGGAAAGGCTTTCGACATAGCGGCGCTGACCTTCCGCATAGAGTGTATCGAACGCAAGTGACGATTTGCCGGAACCGCTTAGGCCCGTGATGACAACAAGTTTGTGTCTGGGGATCGTTACATTTATACCTTTGAGGTTGTGCTGTCTCGCACCCCTTATTATGATATCTTTAAACATATTTTCATCCTAATTTGATTAGGATGAAAATATATAATAAAGAATGGGGAAAAACTACTGAGAGATTGAAGTTTCGAGTTTTAAGTCGCAAGTTTTAGGTTTTAAGTAAGAAATCCCTAACTTTCCTGCTCTGTGCCTATGTGCCTCAGTGCCTTTTATGGCTTATGGCAACATCTTCCTGATATTCCTCAGTAGCGGGTTTGAATAAATCGTGAGCTGTTTTTTGAAATCTGCGAATTTCGCAGGAGCCGCAATGCGCGGGATTCTATCGGCGGAAGTTTTATCTGTAACCGCATCCTTCTCCATGGTGAACAGCATTTTGAAGCCGCATTCCTTTGCGATTCTCACGCTTGAATCGGAACAATGCCCCCAAGGCCAGAAAAGAGAGGTGGCAGTCAATCCAAGATTTTCACTGATGGATTTCCTGCATGAGTTCAAATCATCACGGACACGTTTCTCGAATTCTTCGGATGTCTCGATTATTTTCAGAGGTGAACTGTGATTTTTGCAGAGACGTGTTCTTTCGCTATCACTTTTAGCTTGGCGCAGCTCATTTTTCAGATCGTCGCACAAAAGGGTTTTCCTGTCGGCAAGAATGCTTCTGAAAGTTGTTCTGGGTGCGCCGTTGAACGGAGGTTCGCCGAGCGCGAATTCCATGGTCCAGTGCTGCTTGTCCGGATAGAACCCTCGGATATCGTCAAAACTTCCATAGCAGCCGAAATGGGAATTGCCATGTGCCTGTATTTCCCAGACTCCGGATTTTTTCATTTCCAGGACTTCATTCCAAGTCAGGAATGACGAGTAATCCCTGCCGTAAGCGGCGGCACTAAGCGCTGTTTTTGAGTCTGTTGTCTTGTAATTCATGGAATTGCGAATTTCGCAGGAGTTCCTGTTTATGAATCCGGTATTAAGGGCGAGCACGGCTTTTGCGGAATATTTTTCAAGGATAGGTGTAGCCCAGATGAGATTGTCAGCCCAGCCGTCATCGAAGGTGAGCATCGTGTATTTTTCCGCCTGGGGTAATTTTTCATTCAGGAAAAGCTCAAGATCCGAGGTTCCGATGAACCGGTAGCCGGATTTTGCGAGATACGCAATCTGTTTCTCGAATACATCTGCGCAGACAGCACCCGAAGAAACTTCAGGAAGAACCCTGTGATATGTCCAGACGAGTGTGTTCATTTGTCTTTTATCCGGTTTTAACGTTCAGGCTTTTTCCCTGCGTGAAAAAAGCATTAGTATGTTGGGCTTTAGCCCGACACTCTTCGTTTTTCAAGTTATTGTGTTCAATTTGAAAACATTGTCGGGCTAAAGCCCAACATACTTCCTTGGCCTGACAATGTGAAAGCTTCTTGCTGATAGAACTGCGACCATCGCAGTAGGCAGCTGATAGAATATCTGACTCTAGTATTCTTGGAAACATAGCCGAAGGAGGGGGATAAATCAAGCAAATCTGGCAAGGACGCACCGGCTTGGGATTCTCCGTGGCAGAGAAAAATATAAAGAGAGCTTAGTGTTTTTCCTTTGAATAAATTCTTTTTTGAATTTATTCAAAGGAAAAACTTCATCCTTCCAAATAATTATATGGCAACAGTGTTGAAAAAAACTCTATACGATATACAATTTATGCCTTTCAATGAATCGGAAGATAAAAGTGTTAGGTTTTAGGTGTTAAGTTTTAAGAAATGCGCTTATTGCACCAAAAAAACAATCTTTATGCTTAAAACTTAAAACCTGAAACTTGAAACTGATTTCTGGATTCTTTCAAACAAAAACACGGGAGACTGAAATGGCTGAAGTATCGATGAACAGGAACACATACCTTTCAAAGAACATAGGAAGCTTTGATGAAGTTATCGAGATAAGGGGCAAGAAATACAAAAAGGTCGAGGATCTCCGCTACGGCACGAACCCTCATCAGCCCGCGGCGTATTATAAGCCCGAAGGCCAGGATTGCACGATCGGGGACATGCAGATTCTAAAAACAGGTAAAAGCGGACTCTCACAGACCAATCTTGAAGATATATCATACGCCTTGAACATAGTGAAGTTCTTTGACAAGCCGGCGTGCGCCGTAATGAAACACGTCAATCCGAGCGGTGCCGCAGTTCAGCGCGGTGACGAAACCGTATGTGATGTTTATCTGAAGGCCCGCGACTGTGATGCGAGAGCCGCATTTGGAAGCGTCATAGCGTTCAATGTCGAGGTTGACGGCCGTACAGCCAAGGAAATCATGGGCACATTCGTCGAATGCGTTGTCGCCCCCTCGTTTGACACTTATGCGATGGAGGCGTTCAATGACGGTGAGAAATTCAAACTCAACAAGCATATACGGATAATCAAATGCGCGAAACTTTCGAACATTCCGCGCTTTGTCGGAGAACCGACTGATTTCCACAATACGCTGAAAGTCCTTGCCGACGGCTCGGTAGTGGTTGCCGCCCCTCTGCTTACCAATCTGAAATCCATGGATGATCTGAAGCCCGCATCAGCTGAAAGCAAGACTCTCGGCACAGTTGTCTCTACCGTCAAGCCTCTGCCGGGCCAGCTCGAAGACATTCTGACCGCCTGGTATATCAACCTGAGCGTGCGTTCCAACGGGGTTGTGATTGTCAAGAACGGACAGACTCTTTCCGTTGGTACTGGCGAACAGGACAGGGTAGGCGCAGTTGAACAGGCCATTAACAAGTACAATAACAAATATCAGGGAAATGAGAACATCAAGGATTCAGTGATGGCGAGCGACGGGTTCTTCCCGTTTCCAGATGCAGTGGAAGTGGCTGCGGAAGCCGGAGTCACAGCCATGATTTCACCACCGGGATCAATCAAGGACGCAGATGTGATTCAACGGGCGAATGAGCTTGGAGTCGCTCTCTTCCATGCACCGGAAAGGTGCTTTTCCCATCATTGATATTTTTATATAAAACTGTATTTATTAGCCCCCTGCGGGCTTGCCCCGCAGGAGGCAAAGATTGGGAGGCTAAAGGAATGTCTCTTAGCCTCCCAATCTTTCTCTCCTGCCAGGTAAACTGGCAGGGGAAGGTTAAGCTGAGAAGTTCCGGCAAAGCCGGTTAATTGAATCGGATAGGAAATAAATTTTTCCAGCTTCTGGAAAAATTTTAAGTTCAACATATATAATTACGGAGAAAGAAATGTCAGAATCGTTTTTACAGAAGAATTTCGCACAGAGGATTGGTGGGGATCAGTTCGGAAAAGATACAAAGATCTACAAGTTCGAGAAAATCAAGAGGGCGAAGCGCGCAGCCCTTCAGACGAATCCCGGTGCTGAAATAATTGACATGGGAGTAGGGGAGCCTGATGACATGGCATTCCCGGAAGTGGTTGACGCCCTTTGCAAAGAGGCGGCGAAGTGGGAGAACCGCACCTACACGGACAATGGGATCGGTGAGTTCAAGGATGCAGCGGCCCGTTACATGAAAGCCCTTTACAAGGTTGACGTAAATCCGGAGACGGAGATCTGCCATTCCATTGGTTCAAAGGCCGCGCTTTCACTACTGCCGGCATGTTTCATAAATCCGGGTGACATTACCATAATGACAATTCCCGGATATCCCGTACTCGGGACTTGGACCCAGTATCTTGGCGGAAAAGTCGTAAATCTTCCTCTCAACGAGGAGAACGGTTTCTTCCCGGATCTTGATTCCCTGACTGCCGAACAGTGCGAAAAGGCGAAGCTGCTTTATCTTAATTATCCGAATAATCCGACAGGTGCTTCAGCCTCCATCGCCCAGCTTGAGAAAACTGTGAAATTCGCAGAGAAGAACAACATCCTGATTGTTTTTGATGCCGCCTACGCGCCGCTCAACTTCCAGGGTAAACCGCTCAGCATACTTTCAATTCCCGGTGCCAAAGACTGCGCCGTCGAACTGCACAGCATGTCAAAGGGGTTCAATATGACCGGCTGGCGTCTTGGCTGGGTCTGTGGAAACGAACTTGCCGTCAAGGCGTTCGCCAATGTCAAAGACAATGCCGACAGCGGTCAGTTTGCCGCCATTCAGAAAGCAGCGATCGCCGGCCTCGACAATCAGTCGAAAATAACTCCGATGATTTTCGATAAATACGAGCGCCGCCTGAAACGCATGGTTGAAACACTCAGGCCTCTCGGTTTCCCTGCAAAAGTTCCCCAGGGCTCGTTTTACCTATATGTAAAATGCCCGAAGGCCGCGGAAGGCAAGTACAGTGCGAGCTTCGCAAATGCCGAAGAGTTCAGCCAGTGGATGATAAAAGAAAAGCTAATCAGCACTGTGCCATGGGATGATGTCGGCCATTACGTTCGTTTCAGTGCGACATTTGTGGCGCGTGGGGGAAAGGAGGAGGAGGATCGTGTCCTCAATGAATTTCAGAAACGTCTCGCCGACGTTAAATTCGTTTTCTAACCTACGCCTGCTATACTGCGGTCATATAAAAATCCGTTCAATTGAAAATTGAACGGATTTTACTGCATAATGTATTTCTTTACGCTGTCCTCGACCTTGGGGTCCGTGGCTACTGCCTTCTGGGCGAATTTCACTGCGGATTCATAATCTCCATACCAGTCGCAGAGGACTCCAATGCGAAGGTAATCTTCCGCAGCCTCAAGTTTCTGCTGGGGCTTGGACACATTCACTCCTCCGCCTGCCTTGAGCCTGAATTCGGCAAAATAATCAAGCATGCTTGCGACCTGGTCAACAGGGATCGAATTCCAGCCTAGTCTTTCGCTCTTTCCCTTGACCGAAATATATCTAGAGTTAACCATGATCGCACCAGACACCAAGCTGCCGTTCTTTAGTTTTATAGGCTTGTCGTAGGCGTTTCTCTCCATCAGTCTGACGATGTAGTCCTTGATGCCGCTGACCTGTTTGAAGCGCTTCTCCTCGGCAATCCTTTTGTCCTGTGGGATGCTTGTGGCATAAGAGTTGAATGCGTCCTGCGTGAAATCATAATTTTCAGGACGCGGCCTTCCCGAAGCGAACCGGTGGCGCTCCTTCAGCCAGATGTCAGTTAGGTCGCCGATACTGAGCTTCTTGACATCATCTTGAATATTGAAATGCCCGTTATCCAAGGTGTTCCCTTCGACTTCCGTGTAAGCCTTGACGGGGATGGCTCCATCCGCGGTCTTTTCCAAATTCTTCTGGTTCGCATCCGCACCCTGATTCTCAGGTGGTGCAGTTATTGTTTTTCCGGGAAGTTTATCCCTGTCCACTGCTGCGGTCAAGTCTTTTTTGGGGGGGGCAGGAGGTGCGACTTTGTTATCGGCAGCCTTGACTTCGGGCTTCTCGGTTGGAACTGGTGGATCGGTGTTAGGCTTGAATTGGGCTATCTCGGACGTTATGGCTTTGACCTGGTTCTTGGGAATAGCCGGCATCTTTTTCATGCTCTCAAGCTTTTGGAGATAGGATTTTGCGGCAAACTCGACCTGTGATTTATAGGATGCTTTTGCCTTGGCCAGTTCATTTGATTCTTCTTCCTTTGAGGACGTCTTTTTAATGCTCTCGAACTTTTGGAGATAGGATTTTGCGGCAAACTCGACCTGGGACTTATAGGATAACTTTGCTTTGCCCAAGTCTCTGGATATATCGTCCTGGGCCACTGCCGCAGCAAAAGCGCCTACCATTAAAATCATGACAATCAGATTCTTCATTCTCGGTAGTTCCTTGTATCTGAGCCAATTTCGAAAGTAGTCAGTCCGTTGACTGCTGAATTCCTGCAAGACTCTAGTTTTGCAATTACTTCATCTAAAAAGCGAATTTCCATTCTATTGGAAAAAATAGCCGGTCGCTGAGCGTAAATCAAGAATCCCAAGACAGAAACTATGCATATGCCTTTTGTCTTGGCTCACTTGATTTATCCAAAGAATCCGGCTATCTTCAAATAATCATAGAAAATAAAACTCCTCCATAGGTTGATCACGTAAGAAAAGCAAATTACTGTTAGCTCTTTCAGCTGGAGGTTTCCTGGAGATTATCGACAAGGAATTTAAATAAATACTTAACGCGGAGGTTAAATCATGAGGTTCCAATTCAAAGCACTCGTATCGTTGGGAATGTTTCTTGTATGTGTCTGGGGCCTTGCCGCTGACCTTTCGCCGCTACGCCTCGCCCCAAAAGATGTCATTCAAATGACACCCGCTGTAAAAGCCAAGATGACAGACGGGTGGCTTGTGAAAATCCTCAGCGAGAAGCAGTACCGTCTCAAGAACTCAACTCGATTCACTGCCGCTGCGCTGAACGCCTCGCGGACTGAGATGGTCGCCCTCTATTTTTCCGCACAACCTTCAAAGCAGACGTTGGATAGCTTGGCTTTCATTGGAACAGAATGCTTCGCTGAGACTTGGATACCGCCCATGCCAAACCATCCGCACGGATTTTTGCTGGCCAAGATGCCAGTCGACAAACTCAATGAGACCCTAGCCATAACCGATGTCAAACGCATCGCCTCCGCCTCGATAGAGGACGTTCCGGTGAATAACCTGGCTTCCACCAATGCCTTCACCGCATCGTCAAAAGTCTGGGACGGACAGGCGTGGGGGCTCCCCTACACAGGGAAAGGGGTCACCGTCGCCATACTTGACTCCGGTCTTGACACTTCATACGCAGGCACCGAATTTCCAGCCAACTTCCAGGCCAAAGACTATTCGGCCTTCCCTGTGTTGGATGACGATGTGCGCAACCTCGCTGGCGGCGGGCATGGCACCCACGTCACCGGCTCAGTTCTTGGACGCGGTCTTCTTTCCGCCAACAACATCGGAAATGGCGGCGGCCCTTATAAAGGCATGGCGCCGGACGCCAATCTAGTCTTCCTGAAAATCGGAAATGACTCTTCATCCAGCGCCACCAACGCCGCCACCATCTCCGCCCTTAAAGCCGCCGTGTCAGTATACAAAGCTGATATCATCACCCGCAGCTATGGCGGATGGGATGCTTTCATGGATGGGTCGGACGCCTCTTCGCAGGCTGCGGACTGGTGCTATTCCCAAGGTACCGCCGTGTTCAACTCGGCAGGGAATGAGTCGAGCGACAACTTGCACGTATCACTCTCCGTCCCCGCCAACAGCTCGAGCGAGTTTATTGAAATCGACGGTGTCCAGGGTCTGGACTTCTTCAATCTGATTTGGCTCACCGAGGATCAGGATGCTACTGTGACGCTGGCGTTTTTCGATGCGGACAAGAACCCAATCCCAGCGGTGCCCTACGGGCCGAAAGTCAGCGCCCGCGGCACAAATCAGGAATTCTATGACTTGGTAGCCACCGGTAAATGCTACGCCAAGATAATCTCAACCTCCACTTCAACAGCAACGTGCCATATCTACAGCTTCAACAATGCGACCTTCACAAACGCAGACCCCCATTACACAATCGGCAGCATGGCTCTAGCAGACCATGTCTTCACCATCGGTTCCTATTGCTCCCGCAATAGTTACTTGAACTCAGCCGGAGCGCAGAGAAGCTATCCGTATATGATTGTAGATGCGATCAGCTACTTTTCCAGCCAAGGCCCTCGTATAGATGGAGCATTGAAGCCGAATATCACCGCGCCTGGACAACTGATCATCTCTGTGCGAGACACCTATTCCACCATGTCGTCCACCTCAGCTTTTGTTGACAACGATGGAGTGCCCGGTGGAGCGGCCAACTATCTGGCATTGCAGGGCACTAGCATGGCCACCCCAGTCACTGCCGGCTGCGCCGCCTTGCTTCTCTCGCGGAATCCATATCTAACGCCACAGCAGCTCTACGATGCCCTCGCCAACACAGCCAAGACGGATGCCAACGTTGGCGCCGTGCCGAACACAATATGGGGCGCGGGAAAACTCAACATCCTATCGGCTGTCCAATCCGTATCACACGCCAAGGGTAACGGTGACATCAGCACGATCAAGAACAGGGTGGCATTCAACAACAACCCGGAAAAGCCCAACAACGGGGCTATTTCCACGACAGTACTTCTGCCTAAAGGGTTCGAACTGCCCAACAGTGCCGCCGACCTCTCTGTCCGCATAGACAACTATGAAGTTCCATTCTCCAAGTTCCGTGTGAAAGGAGGGACAACAGAAATCTACAACGACATCCCTAAAACCAGTGCTACGTTCAAGGTTGTGGGGAACAGCTTGCAGATGACTTTGCTCTGCCAAAACGTTCCAGGTCTGTCCGGGGCGGTCGACAATGCTGATGGCGTGGACGTCTATGTCGGATGCAGAAACCTGTGCTGGCTCGACAACAACAGGCATGACGAGAGCGCAACCGGCAATTACATTGTAAAGGGCAATGACGACCTAGTGACCTGCTTCACTTATCGCTATGACATGAAAAACGGCATCGCCAAATCCAGCAATCAATTCACGCTCAAGGGCTTCCTCGACTTGAGCAATGTCACAGAAGAGCAGTTGTCCACTTATGACTTGGTTTACATCCTCAGCGCGCCCAGCTACAATGTGTCGTTCACGGAAATATTCAACGCCCTGCTTGGAGTGCAGGAGGCAGATATATATTTGTTGAGTAACATTTTCGCGGTGCTCCTGCCCCCTGTGGAGTCTACGGAATGGAAAGGTAAATCCGTCCGCACCATCAAAGGTGCCGGACATTTCGGCATCTTCTCCGCTAAGGTGAACCTGGACAATGGCGCATTCGATTTTTCACATCCCAGCCTGATTACCCCTGCTTGGTTAGCTAATCGCGGCCAACTCATGTTCACCACGCTGCTCTTGAAGAAAGTGGGACTGGAATACGAATACGCAGTCATAGGCGAGGGGCTTATCGGCACAGACGCCTCACCCATTCTGACGAGCGATGAACTGCAATATTTCAAATCTAGATAATTGCCGTTCCGTTAGATAAAATTACTGTGGACAGGTGATTCATGAAAATTCCATATTTCGCCTATGCCGCAATTCCTGTTCTGTCGGTTTCAATTGTATCAGCGATTATCTGGCAAACATGGAAATCAGGGATAGATTCCGCCAAACCTAAAGGGGAGACGACGCGGGCAGGCGCGAAATTGGCGGCGGGCCAGAAAAAAGACCAGGCATCCCTTGAAAAAATCATGCGCCAGAAGAGACAGCGGGTGAAAGGGGAGGAGGCCGGACGCAATCCACAGGACAAACGCGGGAGAAGCGCAATGACTCCCGGAGAAATGGCCGAGTCAGAGGAAGCCGAGGATGTGTCCAGGAAATTCAAGGCCAGCGCCGACCATGATGAAAAGATTGAACTTCTGTGGAATCTCGGTTCCCTGGACAGCAGGAAGGTACTCGATCTGCTGTATCTGGCCCTGGACGACTCCGATGAGGATGTCCGTGTCGCCGCCGTCAAGCTGTTTGATGGATTTGAAGGCGATTCCCTGATTCCCTGTGCCACCAAGGCCTTGGACGATTCAAACCCCGAAGTCAGGACCGCCGCCATCAACGCGCTTGTAAATGTTGATTCGCCGGAAACTGCAAATATTCTCCTTAGAGGTTCCGGAGACAAGGACGAAGGGGTCAGGGATGCCGTCTTCAATGTCCTGTACAATAAGGAGCCTTGGATAAAGGAAACCATCGCAAGAGAGGCTATCTTTTCAAAGTGTCAGGACGTAAAATCTAGAATCGCCGACATGCTGTTTGAAATCCCTTCACATAATGTCATGGAAATATTAATCGATGGATTGAAGGACAAAGATCCTGAATTCAGGAGTCAAGTAAGTTCAGTCATAAGCTTCTTTGTGAGCGAGGAATTCAAAAATTATGATGACGCCAAGCGTTGGTGGACAAAGAACAAAGACAGATTTGACGACCAGCTTGCTGAAAGGCAATGAGTGTAAAAATAGAGGTTCCCTAGATTGTAATCAACAAGGAAAGGGATTATGAAAAGAATCATCGGCGTATTTGTGTTAATGATTTCCCTGGTTGCTTTAGGGACTGGAGAAAAACCGGCAAAAATGATAGTTGATGGCGACTTTATCGTAACGGCGGAAGAGGGGATAATAGTTAAATGCCCCCGTTTCTCCTATAATCCGCCAACGGCAACAGAGGGGGGCGACCCAGAAAAGCATCAGGCGCTACTGGACAAATATAACAAGGATTTTTCGAACAAGAAAAAGAATTACGTGCAGGAATCGATTTTATTGAAGAACTACAAGGATGGCGACAAGAAGGGGAAGGGCGACAGTATCAAGACTTACGCCATTGAATCCGGCGTCATAGACCAATACACAATTCGCGGCACTGTAATTGTGGATTCCCTCCATGTCTATACGGCAATTGATGAACCTGTAAAATGATCCGTCCACTAATCCAAGGTTGATGTTGTGCCGTCCTCTGCAAGGGCTGAACATAAACAAAACGATTCGTTTAATTTTATAAAAGCCTCCGCAGGAGGTGTAATCATGTAGCCCAAAGGCGTAAGCCTTGGGAAAGGATTATATAAGAACAATAAGCCCATGCAGGGTGGCGACACTTAAGTTGGTGGCATTCCGGCGTGACCCGAATGGTGCTTGGTTAAGCCTTAACAGCATGATAAAACTCGAGCTAAAGCTTGTACTCCAAAACCAGCCCTGGAAATTCCTGAGGGAACCTCTAAAAAATCGCATTTGTTCCGCCTGGGCGGACGGAAGATTTTTGAAAGCTCAAAAAGAGTTTCTGAACGGAGGCGTATCCAATGGATACGCTGAGAGAAGAACATTCTTTCATGAACCAAAAAGAACCGCAACCCCAGGGAGACAGATTCTTATGGATTATGGCGTTGTCGCAAACACAGTCACAGCCCGCTACGGGGCTGTGACTGGTATTTGCTCCTAGCCGTCTCTCCATAATCTCCTGTCTCGCGCCATATGCCAATTTTTAGAGGTTCCCTTATATCCTTGAATCCACAAACGCTTCCCTTTTCGGGTTATTGATTCCGCAATCTCAGCTCCATTCAATAAGTTGTTCGCGCATTCTTGAAATCCTGTCGGCAAAGTCAGGATTGACGGAAAGATTGTCCGTCTCACAGGGATCGTCCTTGATGTTGAAGAGCTGTATGGTCTCTTTGCCTTTCACCCTGTACACGATGAGTTTCCATTCCTCTTCGCGGACGCATCGCTGGATATTGATGTAGGCGCCGACAGTACGATCCCTGACTTTCGCAGTTGGATTTTTCAGGACTGGCACAAGGCTTGAAGACTGGACTGTCGGCGGAGTTTTCATCTTGAGAAGTTCGCACAGTGTCGGGAACACATCGTGCAGGTGGACGAGCGCACCGGACTTCTGCCCTTCCGGCAATCCTGGTCCGCATATTATCAGCGGGACTCGCAGACTGTGCTCATAGAGGTTCTGTTTCCCCATCAGTCCATGCTGTCCGACCGCGAGGCCATTGTCGCTCCCGAAGACGATTATTGTGTCCTTGTCGTGTCCGGATTCCTTCAGAGCGTCGAGGACTCTGCCGATCTGGGCATCAACTTCCGAGACCATCGCGTAATATGCGGCAAGATGTTCCTTGATAACTTCAGGTGTCCTGGGGAAGGGGGCGAGAAGTTCGTCCCTGATCTTGAGTTCTCCGTTGTCGAACGGATGTTCTGGAAGGAAGTTGGATGGAAGCTTCAGAACCTGGTTCCTGTAGTGGTCGCAGTATTTCTTCGGGGCCATCCTCGGGTCGTGCGGGGATGTGTATGCGACATATGCGAAGAACGGTTTGTCTCCCTTATGGTTCTTGAGGAAATCAACTGCGGAGTCGCTGAACAGCTCGCTTGAGAATTTCTTCTCTATCCGCATCTTCTCCTTCGGATAAACCCCTGAAGGATCGAAATCGTGTATTGGCATTTGCAGATGGTTGCTCATGCCACCGAAGAATATGTGGCTGCCTCCGGTAAAACCCCTCCTGAACGTCTTCTTGCTGCTATGCCATTTGCCTGTCATGAACGTCTCGTATCCGGCGTTCTTAAGTGTTTCCGGAAGAGTTGCCAGGTTCGGAGCATCCGCTCCGGGAATCTCCACGATCGAATCGGGAACATCAAAAAGATTTCTGCCGGTCATCAGCATCGCACGGCTTGGCGCGCATATTGCCGCCTGTGTCCCACCCATTATGAAACAGTGCGTGAATGTCGTGCCGCGCTTCACGAGATTGTCGATATTCGGAGTCTTTACCTCCAGATTGAGCGCACCTATCATGTCGAAACGCTGGTCGTCGGTTAAAAGGAAAAGTATGTTGATGTGCAATTCCTTTATTTCTTGTCCTGTTCGTTCTCTCCGGGAAGACGGAATGCCAGTTTCTCAATTAATACCCTGCCGGCCCTCTGATTTGCAGTCGGCCCGATTCCTCCGAGGTTGACATAACCGAGGTTTCCAGCACGGGACTTGGCCGGGGTGATGTCAGAGATGACCTTGGCTCCGTCCACAAAAAGATCGGCCTGTCCTGGATTGTCCGGCGTCACTCCGTCCTTTGGCGGCCTGTAGACCAGTTTCCATGTGTGGAACTTGTCAGCGCCGTCAATTTTCCATCCGACCTGTTTCTTCAATTTATCATCCCAGATGTTTATTGACTGCATCTTGTCGTCTGCAAACACCGAGATCATGTAGTTCAACGTGTCAGTTATGTTCACGCTAAAGCCCTGGCTGTTCATGCCAGGAAAGATCTTCATCGTGATTTCAAGTACGAACCCCTTTGTCTTGATCATCGCGTTCATTTCCGGCGGGATGTTCTTTGAAAGGGATACCAAATCGGTTTCGCTCTGGTCGTAAAGGTCCAGAAGAGTTTTTTCGCCTTCCTTGAAGGTTTTCAGCTCCAGGTTTCCGCTCTTTTTCCATCCGGACTTTTCCGGCGCCGTGCTTCCATCCAGTGTCAACGAATAGGAGTTCTGCGCTTGTGACGGCAATGGGGATCCTGCGATCATCGCAGATGCGGCCGCGATGAAGATGCTTTTTTTGAAACTTGCCATTCCAGCCTCCTTCTATTTTTTGTTCTCTGTTTTATCGCTCTTGAAAAACCATTCCTTGGGAATCGGCTGCTTCTGCATCCCCGGTCCGGAAACCCTAAGATCAGGCACCTTTCCATCCCAGATGATATTCTGCCGCATTCCAGGGTGGTTCAGCCTCTCGGCCGCATCAGTGCGGTAGTCGACGTATATGAGTTTGAACGGGTGCAGCCCCTTCTTAAGGGCGATGCTCCATGTCCCATAAGCATGCCGCGTGGTAGCCGGATACCATTCGTTCAATCTGCCGATCGTACGTCCGGAGATTGTTTCCTGTCCGACAAACAAGCGCAGCGCATACCCGGGCTCCTGTGGGGATATTGTCATTTCCTTAGGGGCATGGAAGGTGTAGACGCCGTCCTCGGGGATGGCCAGCATTCCTGAATATGTCCAGCCGAAAACTTTTTCAATATTTGGCGCACACAAGTCGAAAAGATTCCGTACGCCTCGCGACTGGAGCGGCTTGATGCGCTCAGGAAAGAAGATCAAATCCTTCCAGTCCCCCTCGGAATAGTCAGCTTTCAATCCAGCTTGATACAACTTGTCCCCGGTCGCCGCCACCGGCGCGAGAGGCGTTTGAATCCGGAAGTAGGCTGCGGCTGTAACCGTGGCGTGTGTTCCCGCCAGATTAGCTGGAACTTGCGTCAACCCCTGTCGGAAGGCACGCGCCTTGACCGTCGCATTGCCGGCAATGGTGAAAGGTCCGTTATAAAGCTGCGACTGGAGGGTCGGTTCGCCGCCATCCAGGGTGTAACGGATCTCGACTCCGGGCGTGGAAGATGAAAGTGTAATCGGCTCCGCTCCGGTGATCACCGTACTGGCGGGGTAGATCTGCACAGGATGGATGGGATTCCAGATTGGCATGGTAGCCAATCTGGAGGGACGAGTGCGAGTGTCGGGTGTCGAGTTGGAATCTGGAGAGAATTCAAAGTCGGTATGAGGAATGTTGACAGGCTGTCTAGCAATGGACATAGACTTACAATCCAAGACAATTCCAGAGATACTTTCTTCTTCATCACCCGCACTCGTCCCACGCACTCGTCCCTTAACCACAAGCAGCGTCTCACCTTTAATCGCGAAATTTCCGATAGCTAGTTCCTCGCTGCCGTTGACGGCGGACATGAACGACACGGTTTTGCCGGAGGAAGTAATAGCCTTGAATCCTCGGGTTGTCCTGCCATCTCCCAGCGGCTCGGTCGCCTGGATCTTCGATGCGCCTCCAGCCGGTATCACTTCGATGAGAGATATCATCAGATCATTGCCGGTGCTCTTCCAGCAGCCGCTGACCTGCCAGAAGTCATAAAGTTTGTAGCGCAAGGTATAGTCGTCCTTGATTGTTTCACCGTCATCGCGCATTGCGGAGAAGGTCATTTGCGGCCCGAAATGGCGGATGCCGATGTTGGACATCTCCGCACCTGCGGTAATCACGCTCTGGGAGTCGTTATCGATCTTGATCGTCTCCGGGGTGAAGGTCTTGCCTGAAAACTTTGTCGCAGCTCTGCCCTCAAACTGTTTTACGGGGGCGACCGGCAGACGCCAGTCTACCGAATATTCATGAGGGATTGCGCTCTGCATCCGGTCTACAACTATCCACAGCCCAGGGTCTTTTACAAAAAAGACCTGGCGCCTGTGGCTGATTCCGGTGATGACGGTCCGCGCCCGTTCAGCGAGGAAGTCGACGAGATAGGCAAGCAGGTCGTGATGGTCGTCTACTGAATCTCCATATGGCCCGTTGTAGCTCCCTTCCGCAAAATCGAACTGGTTGCTGGAGTGGGAACGCCAAGGCGCAGGCTGCGGATCCATGTAGGCTATCCCAAACCCCTTGTGCCCTTTTTTCTCGTCGCCGTGGCTGATCCCGGCCTGGGCGAACTGCTCCTTCCTATCCACACGCAGCGGTGAGCGGCAGTAGGAATAATTGCCAAAGCCGCCGTTGACCAGCAGGTCCTGTCCGGCATGCGACAGATATAAACTGTTGTTGCTCTTCATCCCTGCCAGGGCGTGACCGCCGGTGGGATAAGGCGAACAGAAAAAGTGCGCGTACCCGGAATCCTTGCTCCATCCGGTCCGCATGAGCCAGCTGCCACTATACGGGAAAGCAGACATTGTGAATTCCGGCAACCCGGCGGCGCTGTTGCCGCGGAGTGTATCCGTCAGTACGCGCAGATCAGGAGCTTCCGCAAAGAGGTCGAACTCCTCGCCGTTCTCAACGCCAGGAACAGGGCGGTGGTCGTTCCTGTTTCCGATTGGATTCTGGCCCTGCGGTGTCAGCATCTGCAGGAGATAGCGGGCGCGGCCGGTTCGCGTGCTGCGCTCTTCCAGGTCCCATGAAGGACTGGCGAGTACGGCTTCCCAGCTTGGGCGCTGGTACACCGGAACATGACGGCGGGCTGCGGCCAGTTCGAGCACCTGCTCGCAGCTCGTGTAGACGTGGCGGTTGTACCAGAGTGCATGTTCGGTTTCACTGCCATCCGGCAGTCCTTCCGTCGTCGGGTAGTTCTCCTGACGGTGCCGGGCACGGTTGAAGATGTATTCGGCAGCCTTGAACTCATCCATCAGCATTGTCGATTTCATCAATCCAGTAGCACTCCCCGGCGTCCAGTTCTGGGGATTGCTTTCAAAGTAGACTAGGGTGCCCGGAGGATAAACCCTGATCAGTTTGCCAAGTATGCGAGCAAGCGTATCGGCAGGAAAATCCTTCTGCTTCAGCGGCATTGTGCGGGCTATGCCGGCCAGGGTCTGGTACATGACTGGTATCTGGCTCCCGAATGAATTTGTTGAATCACCAAGCTCTGTGGGACGCATGCTGCCATCGGTGTTCTCGTTCATCGCCCAGTCGTCGATATACTCGAGCCACTTGTCCAGGAAACGGCGTTCCCCTGTAAGTATAAACGCAGCAGCCAGGGGTTGAAACGTTGCGGGTCTCCAAGGATTGGTTGTTCCGCCACAGCCAGATTTGGGTGGCAGCCAGACACAGCCCGGAGGCATAGGTGCGACATCCGCGACGACCTTATCCTGCATGAGTTCCTCTGCCCGTGCCAATGTCTTTTCAGCGTCAGCCGGATTTACCACCCCGCGATATGGATCTAACAAGGCTTCCGGCAAGCCGTAGGCACCGGGATTGCACAATTTGCTGAAAAGATAGTCGCGCCAGGCGTTGAGTGCGTCGACAGGCTTGTTCGCCTTTGCCAGGTCGGCGACTGCCTGGAATCCCTTGCGCATCCTCAGATTTGAGCGCATTAGGTCGGAGTTGTCGGTGATTAGCAGATCGAGAAACTCTTTAGCTGTCTTTTCCACCTGCTCTGGTGAATGACGGGTGGCGAAAACGGCCTGGCGCTGCTCGGAGGAGAGCGGATGGGCCACCTTGCGCAGGCGATATATGTGCGATACCGGACGGTTCTTCTTATAAACCTCGTCTTCTGCGGCTGTGATTGCTGCAGCAGTTTCGGCCTCCTTCGGCTTGCATTCCAGATATTTCTTCGCCATGGTTTGTGCATAACCGCCGTTGCCGAGATCTGGATTGTCCTTTGCGGCGGGATCGCTGATCAATTTTTCCAGAACAGTTTTAACAGCATCATTATCTTTCTCATCAACTCTGGCCGGCATCAATGTGTAGAGCCGGGTGAAGGCGATCATGCGCGGTCCGTACGAGGAAATCTGATGGATTTTTGCCTGGGTGTCGCTGACTTGCAGGGCCTGCCGATATTGGGGGGTGCTCCGGACACCGGCCAGATTCAACCCTGCGGCAAGTTCAGTTTCCGACCAGAGTCCAACTGACTGATCGTCGATAAGCAGTTCATAGTCGCCGGCCACTAAATTTGTGACACGCAGAATCTGACGGTTGAGAGACTCCTGTATTGGAAGGCGCTTCCAACCAGGATAGACATGGGCCTCTCTCGGGTTCTTCATGGACTTGACCGACTTTTCCAGTTCGTTGTCGGCAGACAGATGCAAGGCCTCGCGGGCTTTGCCTTCGAAAGGCATTGGCAGGGAATTCTCAATCAAGCTGAACGTGAGATCTCCGCCGTTCGCGGACAATTCCTTGACTGCACAGTTGCTGACTGATGCTACTTGCCCTGTTGCCGCATCAACCACTGTCTCGGAAACAATACTCGACACTCCCTGAGCTTGCAGGAACAGAGAAGCCATAATCGTGCAACCCAGTTCGCCAGGATGTATCCGGTCGTTCCCAATAAGGGTGAACTTCGGGTTTGTCTTCTGGAAATCGGAGGCGATCTTGTTCATTGGCCCGTTGAAATCAACCAGCGGCAAACCATCCTCAGCCGCAAGTTCGCGTGTCACTTGTGCGCAACGGGTCAGGGCCGCATTGATTTCCGGTTTTGCCTCCGAAGGCATATCTGCTGTCGCGTCGTATGGGCTCGGGGTGCAAAGCACAGTCCTGATGCCTGCCTTCTTAAGTTTGAGCACCAATTCTTTCATGCTCTTGCTATACAGCTCGACACGTTCATCGCTTCCCATCTTGCCGGGCAGATCGGGGCGGCCGCATTCGTTCATGCCGAACATGATCACGACAGTACTTGGTTTGCGGTCGAGCACATCCCACTGCAGGCGTTGCAGCGCCCCGGCCGCCGTATCCCCGCTGATCCCGGCGTTCAGCCAGGTGATGCGTCTCTCCGGGAAGCGGGTTTCGTAGAATAGGCTGACCATCGAATGCCAGGCTCCGCCGCGGGCAATGCTGTCACCGAGAAACAAAACTCTTTCACCTTCATTGAAAGGTGTGGCTTCGCCAGCTCGTATTTCCATCCCAGCCATGGACAATGCGATTGCTGCAAGAAGTATTATTTTTCTCATTATAAACATTCCTCTTTCTTCGGATGTTGAACAAGCTATTTTTTCTTCTCGATCTTTTCAGTTCTTACAAGCCAGTCCTTCGGGATGGGCTGTTTGTCGACTCCAGGTCCTGAAATCCTCAGGTCCGGAGTAACCCCAGACCAGATGTAGTCCCTGATGCCGGGTTTGTTGAGGTTTCCCGGACCGTAAGTCCTGTAGTCGAGATACGTCATTCTGAACGGATGCATCCCCTTCTTCAAGGCTACGCTCCAGTTGCCGAACGCATGAAGGCGAGTTGACGGATACCACAGGTTGAGTCCGGCTATTCGTGTACGGTATCCATAAGGGACGACATTATTGCCAAGATATATGTTCAGCTCATATCCTGCATCCGTGTCAGGCATGGTATATTCCCTGGGGGCGTGGATGGTGTAGACACCGTCTTCAGGGACATTCAGGAATCCATTGTATTCGATCGTGAAGAATTTCTCCCTTGGCGCCGCCTTCTCGCCGATAGGCTTGTTGTCTACAGGAACTATGTTCAGATCAAACAGATCGTTTGAAATCCCAGTTGTCAATGGCTTGAGATCATCAAGGAAGAGCCACATCTTTTTCCAGTCGCCTTCATAATACTTATAATCCAAACCAGGTTTTGAGTTGGCTACGACTACAGGGTCCAGCAGCCCCGTCTTTGTGAATACAGCGAAACTTACAGGAGTGGAATATGTTCCGCTCATATACTGCGGATTCGACTTGAGGCCGGGACGGAACGCCTTAGTCCTGACAACGGCACTCCTGTCAAGTTTGAATGGAGCCTTGTAGAGAGTGGAGGAGATGTCCGGTTCTGTTCCGTCAACCGTATAACGTATTTCCACTCCTTTGGTGCCGCTTGAAAGCTTGACTTCTACCTGGCCGCAGAAGACGTTCTGTTCAGGATATATCTTCACCGGATCGATGGGGGTGTATATCGGGATAAAAGAAGTTGTCGGTGATCGGTTATCAGTTATCAGTAGGATTTCGGATTTGGATTTTGATTCGATGTTGGAAGTTGGATGTTCAATGTTCGACTTGTCCTCCATAGCCTTGGCGACGGAGGATGTTCGACTATTCAAAATAAACTCGAAATCTGCGCAAGGTACTTCAACAGTCTTCCCATTTACAGTCATTTGTGTGCAGCCAAGTGCAATCCCTCCATTTCCCGACAGGAGGAGTGATTCGCCTTTGATTTTTACATCGCCAAGCGAAATCTCGGAATCTGGATTCGATGAGCTGGCATAAGAAACTTTCACGCCGTCCTGGGTCTCGGCCTCGAATCCGTTGACGCCTGCAGGTTGTTCGATCTGCTTTATGGATTTGAGATCTGCGCCATCATAAGCTTTGCGGGGATAGGCCACGGTCACTATCTGCTGGTTTCCTGCCCCCTTCCATTTCACGCTTACATCCAGCCTGCTGGACGACTGATAATGGTTTTTGGGATCTTTTGTAATCGTCTTTGGCTTGTACTCCAGTGGCTGAGTGCTGAACTGATAGATCGACAAATCTGACTTTATGGTTTTTTTCTTGGCGTCTTCAGGCTTTTCACCGCTCTGTGTGATTATTGTTTTTGCAGCAGCATCGATCTTGATGTCGGCTTCATCAAAAGCCGGGATGTCGCAGGGCTTGGTAGCAAATCTCCAGACCTGTTCATACGCATGTTCCTTGTCGGTGAGCATCCTGTCTGTTACAATCCATAGCTTCGCCGCGCGCACATATTGGATCTGGCGCTGGTGTTTGACATCGCGCTGGAGTTTTCCGTCGTCGGATTTTCCAGATTCCTTGCTTTCATCAAGGCCGTATTGGCCTGTGACAGATGACTTCACCTCAGGAGCCGAGTAAGGTCCTGCATAAATCCCTTCCATGAAGTTGAAATTTGACGAGGCATGCCAGCGCCACGGGGAGGGTTCGGTCCAGGCGCTTATCTGGTAGACCTTGTGCGGGGCAGGGGCTCCGACCTTGTAATAGCCAGCATGGAAGAACTGGTTCTTGCCGTCGACAAGAATCGGCGAGCCGGGATACATGTAGTGCCCGTTGCTGTCATCAACAAGCAGATCCTGTCCGAAGGCGGCTAGGCCGAATGAATTGTTGTTGCTGCGGCTCCGGAATCCGCCGTAGGCACCCGGCTGTGGCGAACAGAAGAGCGCCCCATATCCACTGTCCCTCTCCCATCCTTCTCGGACAATGTTGTATCCGCCGTACGGGAACCAGTCGGAATCATAGCCTTCCGGCCGTATTCCCGAGTTGGGGCTGGTAAAGGTATAGTAGATTTGCGAATTGAGAGGATTGTTGTAGGTCTCGGGGCTCATGTCGTAGAGCTCCCCTGCCGGAATGCCAGCGGCGCTTCTCTTGTCGCCACCCCTGATCGGAATCGGATGCTCGCCCTGAGGGGTGCGCATGCGGATGAAATAATTGATCCTCTCCCCGATGTGCTCCCTGATCTCGCTCTTCCATTGGATGTCGTTCCTGTACTCGTTGATCCATGGCAGGTCGTGGTATGCCGCTAGAGTCTTGCGCGCATCAAGGAGTTTCAGGGCGGAATTGACCTCTAAATAGTTTGTATTGTACCACGGACACTGCTGGTTCTCCGAACCGTCGCGCAGATTCTGCGTTACAGCATTATCCTCGATATGCCTTCTGCGGGACTCGCGGAAAAGCGTAGGCGCAACCTTGAATTCGTCATAGAACATCGAAACAAGCATCAGCCCTGCGCTAGGAGTCCAGTTGTGGGTGTTGGATCTTATGTATGCAATCGGCAGAAGGATGTATTCAGACAAATACTTCCTCACGATCCTTGCGAAGGTCGCAGGAGGGATTGATTCCACTCCTTCCGGGGTGATCGTCGAGATATATGCCATGGCTCTTGTAAAACCGATGAACCCCTGTCCGGATCCTGAATTACCGCCGTCCGGCACGAAAAGCGGATGGATAGAATCTGCATAAGTCGAGTTAATGGCCCAGTCGTCCATGTAGTCGGACCATCTTTTAATGTATTCAACCTTGCGTGTCGACACGTATGCCTGTAGCAGGGGGGCGAAGGCGGATCCCTGGTACATCCCGTTCGAAGGCGTCTTGTCAAATTCGATCTTCTGCCCCTTTTCAAACGGGTAGTTCCAGTTCACAGTTCCAGGTTCGCCGATCTTCACTTCCTTGCCGTCAAGATATGCTATCCCCTGCATCAGCTTGTCAGCCGCTTCGATTGTCTTCGCCTTGTCCGGAGCCGGATCAAGTACGGTTCCAGGCCACATGCCCTGTCCGCATATCCCCCTGAAGAAAGGATTTACATCGTAAGCGGAAAGGCCTGCGCTGGCGGGGTTCTTGAGCTTCATGAAGAAGTATCTCTGGAATGAGGCAAGGGCCTCGGAGTATTTCTTCTCCTTCACGAGCTTCGAGACCTCTACGAGCCCGGGCCGGAAACGCAGATTGGTGAAGTTCATCTCCGTCTCGTCAAGGACAATCATGCCCAGGAATTCATCTGCGAGCTTCGCAACCGCCTCGGGCGAGCTGCGGTTTTCAAAATTCAACGCTTTGCCTGGTGCCGAAGAGGTGTCCGCCTTTTCAACAGCCACGGCCGCAAATGCCGCAGCAAAGGACAATACTGCGGCCGTCATCCATTTCTGATAATACATTTTCTTCCCCTGTAAGTTTTGTTGATTTTGACATTACTATGGATTCGGTAAATTTTCCTGTCCCGGAAAAAACTTCACTGGTTGATATACCAGTAATTCGTTTGCATGAATTCACTGTCCTTCAGTGTTTCCACATGGGAATCCGCGAAGAGGAATGGTCTTGTGGAGCTGCTGTGCCTGGAGAAATTATATACGTACATCGGATAGGCGTCGGTTCTCCACATCGGCCCCATGTCATTCCATGCAGTCCCGTAATCCGTAAATCTGCCATAATAGTTTTCGGCAAGGAAAAACACGGAGGATGGATGTTTGACATATGAGGCGTGTCTGGCGCCATACGGGGCATTCACATTCTGGACCTGGGAAAGCTGGTAGATGAAATATCTCTGGCCTCTGGCACCGATCCCTGTATAAGATAAGGTTGCGCTCCCTGTCATTGAATAGCTGTTCGGCGTAGAGTTTACACCCCGGTAGCTAAGGGTTGTCTTGAGATTGTCAACGTCATCAAGAGGACACCACCAGATTGAAGCTATCCCCGGGGCCTCCTTCACCTGGTCCGGCGTCCAGTTTCCACGCGTCATCTGGGCATCTGTAAAGTCTTTGCCGAGATACGGGGACGAGATAAGATCCATGTATGAGATGTTGGCCCCCTGCATATAGGGAGCGTAATATGAATTATAGTCTTCCATATAATTCCCGGCGGCCAGTCCGATCTGCTTGAGGTTGTTGAGGCATATTGTCGCCTTTGCCACCTTCTTGGCCTGACCAAGCGCGGGCAGCAGCATTGAGGCCAGGATGCCTATGATCGCAATCACTATGAGGAGCTCGATCAATGTGAAACCAATTACGAATTTTGAATTACGAATTACGAATTTCAATTGGCAATTGGAAATCGGCAATCGGAAATACTTACTTGCCGGATTTTTTAAATTTGTCTTTTCCATAGTGCCCTCCCTTTAAAGTTATTTTTTTGTTTCCAAGTGTTATTCCTGTTTTATCTTCTGCGAATTGCGAAATTCGCATTTGGACTGCGGTAATTTATTATCGCTTTTAAAGACGGAATTTATTCCGTCCCATAAGTACGCGAAATAAATTTCGCGAAACAAGGCGGCAATCCAGAGCACCTATCGGTCTCGGGATGCAAGCACAAGTTCCCGCACTCCAAGTGATTCGCTTCGCTCATCATTAAATCTCCAATTCTACCTTCTCTTGCCTCATGCCATTTACCGGCGACCAACGACTAGCGACTAACGACTTTTTTTTATTTCATCATGTTGGTAAATTTTTCTGTCCCAGAAAAATTTTGATTCCTCAAACCAGCTCCGGCCTCACCAGGATCTTCTCGCAAGGCTCAAAGCGGTGCCGTATGCGCCAGAGCAGGCGTTCAACGGCTTTCTTCCCGATCTCCTCGGCATGGATGTCTATGACCGCCGGACGCGGGTGCAGGCCCATCAGAAAACTTTTTTCATTGTTGCAGGAGACTACATGGATGCCGCTTCCTGGCCGGATTCCGGCTTCTTCAAGCGCCCCGTAAATGGCACATGCAAACATGTCGGCTGGAACGAAAAGACCCGACGGCACCGGCCTCAGGGAAAGAATTATCTTTGCCAGGTTGACCATTTTCGCCCTGTCAATCCTGCTGAAATCACTTGCTATTTCACGGAGATGCTCGTCGGTTACGCTGTGGAAGACACCACCGGCCTCCTGTATTTTCTTCTGGAAGACTTCCGCTCTCTGCCTGAATATATCATTGGGTTCAGCCGGGCCGACGTAAATGGAGTTCATGTGCCCCCCGGATATCAGATGGTCGGCCGCTATCTCCCCTATTAGCCGGTTGTCATAGGTTACATGATCCCAGGGCTCGGAACTGTCAGCCAATCCCATGATTCTCACGCACGGGATATCATTGAAATCGAATTTCATCCCACCGGAACCGGCACCAGCGAAAAGTATTATCCCGTCAACATCATTGGCAAGCTGTTCCAAGGAAGGCATGGAATGCCAGAGAGTCATGGTCTTATTGTACTTGTTCAACTGCCTCTCAATCCCGTGTATGACATTTGCGTAAACCGGTATTTCGAGGACAGTCTTCAATATGTTGGGTATGAGAAGGCCGAAGCGGTTTTTCTGTTTGACAAAAGTGCCGGTGCTGGGAATCCTGCATAGGATATTATCCTTCACAAGATCGTTTATGGCTTTGTTGACAGTCTGGAAATTCAAACCGAATTCGCGGGCGAGTTGGTGAACGCCGGGAAGCATGCCTGTAAGGTTTCCGGAGTCAATACGGCTCTGCAGAGCCTCCCTGACTTTTACAAGCTTGGGAGAAGTCCTGGATTTTAAAGTTGCTTCCATGAAAACTCCGGACATTCCGTTAAGTGTAATAACCGTTACGTTTTGATTATATAACAATTTTTAATTAAAGTCAACAGGCAAGTGGAAATAATTTTAGAATTTATTCAAAATGCGCAATCGCTCAGCCTCTTCCCTTTGCGCGCTCTGCGTCTTAATCTCAGCGTACTCTGCGGTAAAGACATTGCATCCTAACCGCAAAGCTCGCAATGGAAAGACGCGAAGTTCGCAAAGTTTTTAGGAGATGCCGTATAAATACCGAGGGATTACTAATAGCCAGCCGACAACAGGCAGGTAAAATGGATGGTTAATGAAATCAGCATGGGAGTTCTTACGTTGGAGTTCACAGCTTTAGCGTGCTCTTGAAATATTCTCAATTCTCTATCCTGCCTTACATATTTTCAAGCAATTGAAAACCTATAAAAGAGGGACACGCTAAAAGCTGTGAACTCCAACTTTAAATACAATTCTCCTGCATAGCTAAACTTTCTAATCAATATTATGTTAGATATCTTATTTCATTTATTACCAGCATGTTATATTTTTATTTACTAATTTTTCATTTATGTTTATTGACTTTACCTAAATTAATTAATATAATAAGCATCATGAAAGACAATGTCACAATCTATGATATTGCTGAGAAGACCGGCCTTTCGGTCGCAACTGTCTCATGCGTGATGAACGGCCGTTCAAATGTCAGTGAAAAGACTTCCGCCATTGTCATAGAGGCCATGAGAAAATTTGGCTACTCGCCCCCTCCGCCAGGAAAAAGACCCGGCATGAGATCCTCCCTGAAAAAAGACAGGCATTTGAACATTGCGCTCCTTTTTTCCGGAATCACACGTCCGCTTTTCAACGCACCCGTCTATATGGATGTCATTAACGGTGTTAAATCCGCGCTTTCAAAAAACGGGAGCTATCTCTCCCTGTGCAGTTCGGAAGGTGGCAGCGCAGCAATCGACAAGGTGATTCCACCGGAAACTGACGGCGTACTTGTTTTCGGAACACCTTCAGATAAGAAAATCCTTAGCGAACTTCGCAGATTCCCATGTGTCCAGCTGATGGGCAGGGTTGATGAAAACGCGCCATGGGACCACGTCACTTACAATAATTCATCCGTTGGCCGGATTGCCGCCGGCTATCTCGTCTCAAGGGGATTTATGAACTGTGCATTTATCGGAGCAAAACGAGACAGCGGCACTCTTTCCGGTGAAAGAGGCTCCTCTTTCGCAGAGGCAATGGAAAAGGCCGGAGGCAGCGCCCGTTTCTTCTCTGCGGAAAATATCATCATAAGCACTGCGGAAAAACACAAGATAAACCATGAAGTGATTCGAAAGGTCTTTGAAGACATCCTCAGGGAAAAAACAATTAAGGCCGTCTTTGCCTTTTCAGACATGCTTGTCAGCGCAATCTACCCGCTGATGCTCATGAAAGGATTGATCCCGGGAAAAGACATGGAACTTGTATCCTGCAACAATGAAACGGCATATCTGATTAACATGAACCCTAAGCCGGTGGAAATAGACATCCATACCGAAAAAATCGGATATAAAGCAGTAGAACAGCTTCTCTGGAGAATAAAAAACCCGACCGAACCAAGGGTTAAGTCAATAATGGAGCCGGCGATAATAGTGCCGGAACGAGGTTGAGAGGGGCAAGTGCGAGGGGCGGGTGCGAGTGGAGGTGTGGAAGTCGTCGGCCTGCCCTGGCGTAGTATCTCAACGAAGCCGGGTCGTTAGTCGCTGGCAGGAGAAGAATGAAACGGAGAATCGGCGAACCGGTGAATCGGAGTGTAAAAGCTCATAGCTAGCAGCTCATAGTTCATAGCTTGTAATTAATAGCTGTCAGCGAAAACCTATGACCTATCAGCTAAAGACCTATGACTGGAAGAATTAGTTGGAGTTCACA